>CAMYSW010000173.1:0-5605 GCA_947297425.1 uncultured Porphyromonadaceae bacterium | reverse complement strand
CCCCCACCCTTTATCATCCGGTGCTTGGTCAGGCAGACTCATATATGAAGGCTGGTGAGGAAAGATGCTTCTCATTCATATATACAATTGACAACAACAATTGGTGGGAATCATATAACCGCATTGTCAATAATATATATAAGTTTGACGAATCTCTGAAACTACGTAAGAACAGACAGTCTCTTACTGATCGGCTTTATAAAATACATAAATACGTTACAAACGACAGCACTTCCAAATGGCATACGATTCAATGCGAAGACCTCAAGATAGGAGCACAGGAATATCTTGGTGGCGTTTATAAGGCAAAAAAAGACGCAATGAAAAATGCCGATTACGGAGCAATGTGGATGCTGGGGGCTATGACTGCCGATTCACTAATAACTGACAAGCGGCTTCCTTATGCGCGCAATTTCAAGATCAAACAGCATGTCGGTGATTCCGGTTCAATGACCGGTGCGTCCAAAGGACAATATTATCTCCGCGATTCTCAGATTTTTGTTGAAGAATGGGGTCCTTATATAGAACCGATAGCAACAACCTATTATATGCTCATGGACATAGGAAATATACTCCTGTTCAATCCGGACGACGATGAGTTGAGATCAAATCTCAAGAATGCGGCAGATTTTCTTTTGCGATGTCAGAATGAAGATGGCTCTTGGGCTGTTGCATATGATAATGAAACCGGGAATGAAGAATTTAAAGACCTTAGGGACTACCGTCCCACGTTTTATGGACTTGTCATAGCTTACCGTATGCTTGGCGACAAAGCCTATCTTGATGCCGCCCGGCGTGGTGCGGACTGGCTGATCAAGAATGCCGTCGATACCCACAGGTGGCTCGGTGTATGCGGGGATACGAGATTCGCTGCAGACTTTGCGACAGCACAGGCAGCACAGGCATTCATCGAACTTTATGAGCTTTGCAACCGGAAGGAATATCTTGACGCATCAATAAAGACTGCCCGGTTCTATACGACGTCAATATATACGAATCCCGTTGCTTCTGAACGAGAAATAAAAGTTAACGGAAGAAAAGCGCAACAATGGGAAATCACAACTTCCGGGCTATCATATGAACACGGTGGAATTATCGGTTCTTGCAACCTTCACGGACCGATTTTGCTTGCATCCCATGCCGGAATGTTCATCAGAATGTACAGCCGCACCGGCGACAAACTGTTTCTTGACATGGCACGCGCAGCCGCAATCGGAAGAGATGCGTTCGTTGATAATGAAACAGGAGTAGCGTCATATTATTGGGCGGCAATGAATCGCGGTGCTGGTCCATATCCTCATCATGCATGGTGGCAAATGGGATGGATAACAGATTACCTTGTCGCGGAAATGGAATTAAGAAGTAATGGCAATATAAAATTCCCTGCCGGATTTATAACTCCCAAAGTGGGACCGCACCGCACTTTTGGTTTCCGGACTGGAACAATAGACGGTGACAAAGCGAGACTTGTTATGAAACCGGGGGCATTTGAATGCAATAATCCTAATGTAGAAGTATTATTAGCTGAGGGCGATGAATATTTATACATGATGCTCATGAATGATATCTGTCATGATCAGGAAGTCTCCATTAAAGTAAACCCGGATCTTTTGGGAGCTAATGCAGAAGAAGCATATACAAGCATGCTGTCTCCCTATGGAATCGAAACCATTAAAATACCTTTGAAATGAAACTCAGGAACATTATAATATCAGTTTTTATCAGCACCGTCATATGCAATTCAATATATGCGGAAAAATCGGTAATGATTACACCTCCGCTATTTATTGACAGCAAAGCTGAGACAATAGCTTCAATTGAGAATAATGAAATACGTCTTTCATATGTAAGATGCGGTGAAAATAACAAGGCACTGGCATGCTCAATGCAGGCAAAAGTTGACGGCAATTGGCAACATTTCATTTCTCCGTTAGAAGACAACAAGATTTTTGTAATAACAGGACCCGAAAAACTGAAACGCCCGAACTATAAGTCATTCTATCCCGCATGGATATCAGCTGACTCGGTATCTACAAACCCTTATCTCAGTGGCTCCATATGCGAAGCTGTGCCGGTCAATGCACGCAAAATAAACAGGAATAGCATTGAAGTTGAATATATAACCGCCGGTGATCACAAGATTCTGGGTGTATGGACTATTGAAAAGGATTCAAAGCATGTAGATTTTAATGTAGATTTCACACCTTCAAAAGACGGGTGTTATAGTATAGGAATCCTGGGATTGCATTCCGCCCTGCCGACATCAGTATCCAACATATTGCTTCCCCCTATGTATCAATACAGGCGCATGCCTGAAAAAACCGAGATGCTTTTGTCGGCAATGATGCCCACTCCCGTCTCGATGGTTGAAACAGAAATAGGAGGGAAACGAATGACTGCGTTTGTAAGTGGAGACAATACAACGTTCCCTCTTGACTGGGGTGGTGTTGACCATTCTCCAATGGGGTTCAGCCTTAGAAACCATGAGGACATGATAGAGGCGGTTGCATTCTCTCCCGTATTAGGAATGCCTGACAGTAAGATGACAAAAGGGAAAACTATAAAACGAAAATTTGTTATAGGTCTGACACTGTCACCATGGAATGAGACTCTTGAGCATATTTCACAAAATATCTATAAAGTTCGCGATTATCGTAAGCAATCTGACAGATCCTTGACAGAAACGATATTCAACATCATCGACCTTATGAATGACGATCATTTTGGCGGGTGGGACAAAGATATGAAAGGTCATTATGACATAGAGGGTAAACCTACTAAAGCACCGACAGTTGTCCATTCCGCCCCATTGGCGATAATTGCAGCTGCTATTAATTCCGGCAATGAGAAAATGTATATAGAAAGGGCTCTTCCTACAATAGAATATACCCTTTCACGCAAAGGATACAGATGGAGCACCAAAACTACAGACGACGGATATAATAAGGATCCGGAAACGCTTCGCCTCTCTCCATTCGGATCTCAATTTACAACTACATATTTCGAAGGTCTAAACAGACTGTTAGGAAACAAAAACAGCTGGATTCGCGAAATAGCTCTTCCGGATGGTGACCTTCGTTCTCCAAGAGGATACTCAACCCCTATCCTCTCCTGGGTTCAGGCACTTTATGCCTACCGTCTCACAGGAGACACCAAGTGGCTTAGACGAGCAAAGAGCACTGCTGCAAGGGATGCCGATTTGCATATATATAACAACAGTAGCAAACCGATGCGTTATCAGGCATTCTATAATTCAACGATCTATGCTCCTTGGTGGGATTTCATAGACTTGTATGAAATTACTAAAGACAGGCAGTTTCTGGATGCCGCCAGATATGGCGCGGCTCACACATTAGCAGGCATAAGGACATGGCCGGAAGTGAAAGATTCCACTCAGATTATTCACCCTGACGGCAAATATGACGGGAATGCGACAATGTGGTGGAAAGGCACCGAGCAGTTCCGTCTTGGATTTCCAAGAACAGGAAATGACTCTCCGCAACACGATGTAGAGCAATGGAAAGTCTCTCCCGTCGGTCTTGGATTTGAACAGCCGTCAACATATTTCCTGCGCACCAAAGGGAAACTTGTAAGACCTGTGTTCATGAGTTCTTGGGCACCGGATTTCAACAGACTATACCAATACACAGGACTTGATATATTCGACACATACGCAAGAAATGCAGTAATCGGTAGATTCACCAATTATCCGGGATATTATGCCACAGGATACACAGACCTTACCATGAACGAAGAATTTCCGTACAAAGGACCGGATGTAAGCTCAATATATTATCATCACATACCTCCGCACCTTTCATTCACTACCGATTTTCTTATCAGCGAAATGATACAGCGTTCAAATGGTAAAGTATCATTCCCTTTTGGCAAGCAGGAAGGATTCGTTTGGTTCTCCAATAGAATCTTTGGAGGAGAAGCGGGAACTGTGTTTGACGACAAAAATGTCTCACTTTGGATGAAAAAAGGGCTGATAAGTTGTAGCGCACCGCAGGTTAACTATATCACGGCAATTTCCGACAAACAATTCTGGATACTTCTAACCAATGAAAATCCGGATGAAGCGAGATCAACAATACGTGTAAACGATGATCTGAGGAATTGTCTTAGCCTGCCTGATGCAAATCTGGTTTCAGCCAACGGCAAGCGCAAAAGGATAGACAGCAATGACAATACATTCAACATTGAAATACAGCCAAAAGGCTTCTTGGCAATTTCAATTCCCATAAACGGCAATGCCGCTGATTCAAACAAAGATATAAGACACTTCCTTGACAAAGGCAAAATCCCGACTTTAAAAGATGGTTTCAAGATAACAGAAAGCAATACTGATGCCGGGAAGATATACACATTCCGTATCCGTTCTCCATTCGGTTGGGATTCGGTATATGGATTCTGCGAAACTCCCCCGAACGACAAAATTTCTGTCTGTATTGAAAATTCGGGTAACACTGTTTCCGTTGCAAAATACCCTTATGAATGGTCTTATATAAAGATCTCTCCGTCAGAGAAAGTTAAACTTAAAATTACGATACATGACAAGAACGGGGAAACACAATCTCATGAAATAGAGATCTGACAATAACCTTGTCTTGACTTAGAAATTGTTTACTACCAAATGTCGAAAACATGAAAAGAATCATATTAACATCAGCCTTGATAGCAGGCACTGCGCACTATGTCTCGGCACAACAAAACTTATTAGGGTTTGACACCTCCCGTAAAGATATACCTCAGATAGAAGTATCTGATAAAAACACGATTAATGGTGAATGCAATGTAAGAAACGGGCTATCTAATTTAAATAAGAAAATTAAAATCAATACCCCGTTGACCATAGCATTCATTGGAGGCAGCATCACCCAGAACGGCTTCTGTTATCGGCTGCAATTCGCAAAGTTCATGGAACAGAAATATCCTAATGTAAGATTCAACTGGATAAATGCCGGAGTTTCAGGAACCGGAACAGATCTTGGAGTATTTCGTGTGGAAGAGCAGGTGCTTTCGGCAAAACCTGATTTGGTATTCATCGAATTTTCAGTAAACGGAGGATATGCTCCAGCCATGGAAGGCATTATACGTAAAATTAAGACCAATAATCCTCAAACCGATATATGTCTTCTGTATTCCGCATCTGAATCACATATGAAAACATATCAGTCCGGAAAGTTGCCTGATGTAGTTATTGAAGAAGAGAAACTTGCGGATCATTACAATATTCCTTCCATACATATGGCAAAAGAAGCTGCAATACTTGAGCATGAAAGCAAGCTGATATGGAAAGGCAAAAAAGATGACACATCCGGAAAAATAATATTTTCCACCGACGGACTCCATCCGACAAAAGCAGGGGGAAATATCTACGCTTCTGCAATGGCCAGAAGCATGGAGACTCTTTTATCTGAAAAAGGTTCTGAAAATTCACTCCTTCCAAAGCCTTTATACGGAACAGAATGGGACAACGCAAAAATGTTTGCTCCATCGGAAATATGTAAAAGGCATGGACTTTGGAAAGAAGTTGACGCATCAAAAGATTCCCGCATGAAGAAGTTTTCAGATTGGTTCCCTACTGTCATGACAAGCAGCC
>CAMYSW010000172.1:0-5617 GCA_947297425.1 uncultured Porphyromonadaceae bacterium | reverse complement strand
CTTCATCGGCAGGTGTGCTTTCGGTCAAGGTATTCAACCTTTTCCTGAAGCCTGATAGAAAAATAAATCCGCTCATCGGTAATGCCGGAGTTTCAGCCGTGCCTATGGCGGCGCGCATCTCCAACAACCTTGGACTTGAATATGATCCGACAAACTATCTTCTCATGCATGCCATGGGACCCAATGTTGCGGGTGTAATCGGATCTGCTGTTGCAGCCGGTGTGCTCCTCAGCTTCCTTGGATAACCATAAATACAAGAAATAATAATAAAAATATTCCCCTGCGCTCATAAATGGGCATGGGGAATATTTTTTTTAATTTTTTTGCTACTATTGTTGAATAATATCAATAAATGAATTAATTTCGCGCTAAGAAATTGTTTAATTTGATTGTTGGATTCATTGAGAAGATTTTATGAATTGTTTTGACGAGCTGAGGAGGTAGCATAGCGGAATATGTACCGATTAAACCCAGTGAAAAGAGTCATAAAGGATCTCAATGATGACACAAGATCCAATCTAAAATTTCCCAAATTAAAACAGTTTCTTAAGTAATGAATCATTACTTAAGATCTTCAAGACAAGGCTTACCCTGGAAGATCAAATGCAAGGTAAAATTTCTAAGATTAAAAGTAAAAACACTATGGTATATAGATTCAAACTTGTTAGTGATGAAGTGAGCAATTTTGCTCGTGAAATTGAGATTGATTCAGAGAATACGTTCCTGCAGTTGCGCAATGCCGTCCTGGACAGCGTAGGCTTCTCAAAAGATGAACTTGACTCATTCTTCCTCTGTGATGACGACTGGCAAAAACAGGAAGAAATCACCCTCGAAGACATGGGACACAGCGCAAGCGACATAGACACGTGGCTGATGGAGGATACACATCTCAGCGAATTGCTCGAAGATGAAGGACAACGTCTCATATTCGTGTTTGATTATCTCACGGAACGCTCTTTCTTTATGGAGCTTAAGGAGATGTACCCAAGCAGGTCGCTTGCAGATCCGGTGTGTACATTCAAGAAAGGGAAAGCACCTAAACAATCTGTAGATCTTGATGAATTTGACAAAAAAATAGACCTCAAGGCTCAAGATAAAATCGAAGATCTTGATATTGAGTCATTCAGTCCCGACGGCTTCAATGAAGAAGACCTTGGTGACGGTTTCGACATTATGAATATCAATTAAACCTACATTGCGAAAATTGACTATAAAATGCAAAAGAAGATGGCAATTGCCATCTTCTTTTGCATTTTATACCTTATATACTTTAAGGAGAAGCCTATGAAACCAATGCTATCGTCCAAATAGCTTGCCAAGTAACGACTTCGATTTCTCCGGCTTTATATGCACACGCAACTGATTATCATCCTTCCCGAAGAACAGTATATGCGAACGGAACACGAAAGCTATCATCCTGTCAAACTCAAGAATACCGTAGATACTCCTCTTTAGAAACATTCTGAATGGATTGAATTCTTCAAGATCCTCTACCACAACCTCCATGTCGCCTGACATAATATTGTGGTGTTCTTTAAGAATATCCAGATAATAATCAAAGTCAAGCTCCGCAAAATTCTTGCAAGGCTTGGTATATTTCTTGTATATCTCTTTTATGACTTGATCGGTAATCATAGCTATGAACGTTAGGCAATCCTTACACGTGGAGTTGACAAGGAGGGTCACCATTATAAACGCACGAGCATTTATAATTGTTCATATTATTAGAAGCTGTACAGATAAAAAACTATCAATAAGATTTAGAAACCCCACACTATTGGACTACAGCCTTGACAGCGTGGGGTCTATATATCAAATCTTTATATCTATGTGATTAAAAAAGATTATTTCTTCAAAAGATCATATTTCTTGAAGATCTTCTCTATCGCCTCAAGTGAACGAGTCACCTGCTCTTTTGTATGTGTAGCCATTAGAGAATAACGTATAAGCGTGTCATGCGGTGCCACAGCGGGCGAAACCACAGGATTTACAAACACTCCTTCATCAAGCAGATCCTTGGTTACATGAAATGTCTTGTAATCGTCACGTATAAAGAGAGGAATAATCGGAGTTGAAGTGTTTCCTATCTCACAGCCCATAGCGCGGAAATTATCAAGCGCGTAATTGGTTATATCCCAAAGATGCTTCTGGCGCTCAGGCTCGGCAATCATGATATCAAGAGCCGCGCTCGCAGCAGCTGTCGCTGCTGGAGTGATAGAGGCGGTAAATATATAAGAGCGCGAATGATGACGAAGGAAATTGGTAATTATCTTGTCGGTGGCAATAAAACCTCCTAAAGAGGCAAACGACTTACTGAAAGTACCCATAATCAAGTCAACGTCGTCTGTTACCCCGAAATGGTCACATGTTCCTCTTCCGCCCTCTCCGAACACTCCGATTCCATGTGCTTCATCAACCATCACAGTAGCGTTGTATTGCTTTGCGAGCCTAATGATCTCGGGCAGGTTAGCAACATCGCCTTCCATAGAAAAGACACCGTCAGTAACAATCAGCTTCACCTTATCCGGATCGCACTTCTTCAATTGTGCTTCCAATGAAGCCATATCGTTGTGGCGATATTTAAGATAATTTGAAAAAGAGAGGCGGCGACCTTCAATAATGGAAGCGTGATCCTGCTCATCAAGGATAATATAGTCTTCCCGACCTGTAAGGGCAGACACGACACCGAGATTGACACCGAAACCGGTGGAATAAATCATGGCATCCTCCTTGCCTACATAATTGGCGATCTTGGCTTCAAGTTCCTTATGAATATCAAGCGTGCCGTTAAGGAAAGGGGATCCTGCCATACCTGTGCCATATTTCTTTGTTGCTTCAACAGCAGCTTCTATAACCTTGGGATGATTGGTAAGACCCATATAGCTATTAGAACCGAACATCAGCACTTTTTTGCCGTGCATAATTACTTCAGTATTCTGCTCGCTCGAAATCGCGCGGAAGTAGGGATAGACACCTGCGGCCTTCGCTTTCTGTGGAGCGTCATAGACCGATAGTTTCTCTTGCAAAAGTTTCATATACAATTTTCTATATGGAGTGACACGCACGATACTTTTATTCACATATCATAATATACCCGTGATAATGCCAGCTCTCGTTATAGGTGAAATCAAATCAGACCACAAAGGTAACAATTTTTTAAGAAATCACATATATTTTTCGTAAATTTGCACCTCATGAAGTTGTATAACCTAATTTTTATGGTAAGATTTATTAAGATTGCCATAAGGTTTACAATTCTTCAGAATTTTTTATAACTTAAACAACTTCAATTTAAAGAACTAATCATTCATATCCATGAAAAAATCGTTATTATCTTTAGCTGCAGGAGCCATACTCGCCTACTCTCCCCTTTCTGGCACTCCGGCAATCCCTCAGGAAAAAGACATGTCAGCATATCTGCTGGTTTATTTTTCCGACTCGGATCACAGTGTTCATTTCGCCGTCAGCCATGACGGATATTCGTTCACCGCGCTCAACGACAACAAACCGGTCATATCGGGAGACAGCATTTCCGATCAACGCGGCATACGCGACCCTCACATCTATCGCGGTCCCGACGGGTGCTTTTACATGGCGATGACAGACCTCCACATCTATGCAAAGAAGCACGGATTACGAGAATCCGAATGGGAACGGGCTGACGAGTATGGATGGGGAAACAACCGCGGACTGGTGCTGATGAAATCATCCGACCTTATCAACTGGACCCATAACGAGACACGTCTCGATAAGCTATTCCCGGAAGAATTTGGAGAAATAGGTTGCGCATGGGCGCCTCAGACAATATATGACCCGGACAAAGACGCGATGATGGTCTATTTCACCATCCGTAAAAAAGGTGAATATTTAAAAGGTGCCACCAAAGACGAGCGTAAGACACGACTGTATTACGCCTACACTGACAAAGACTTCACACGCCTTGTAACAAAACCGGAAAAATTGTATGAATATCCGGATTCTGAGATTCAAGTGCTGGATGCCGATATTTGTCCCATGCCAGATGGCAAATATGCCATGACATACGTGGCACAAGAGAATCCCGGAGGAATAAAGCTGGCATTTTCCGACAGAATTAATTCGGGATATAATTATATAGGAGAACAGATAGACCATGAACCCCAAAGCTGCGAAGCCCCAAACGTATGGAAACGCATCGGCGAAAACCGCTGGGTGGTGATGTATGACGTATTCAGCATAAACCCTCACAATTTCGGTTTTGTGGAGACAACAGACTTCAAGACATTCATCCCCATAGGACACTTCAACGACGGACCGATGAAATCCACAAATTTCACAAGTCCCAAACATGGCGCCGTGATACAGATAACAGGCGAGGAAGCGCGCAGGCTTGAAAAGCATTTCCCGTCGGGAAATTAGGTCTTTTTCCACTCTAAAAACGGTTTCCGTCACCCTCTTTGCCAAAATTGGCAAAGAGGGTGACGGAAACCGTTTTTATGAAACCTCTATATATTCAGCAATTTACAAAATTTTAATAAAAAATTTTAACCTCATCGAAATTTTTAGCACATGATTTGTTAATATATTGAGTGAAATGATGAGCCAATGGATACATAAGACTTCCATAGCTCCATCTAAAAATAAACAAAACGATAGAAATCAGAATAATAACATAAAAATCTTATAGAATCATGGGAAAAATTATCGGTATTGACTTAGGAACTACCAACAGCTGCGTAGCAGTGCTCGAAGGTAAAGACCCTGTAGTAATCCCTAACAACGAAGGACGCAACACCACCCCCTCGGTAGTAGCATTCGTAGATGGCGGTGAAAGGAAAGTCGGAGACCCGGCAAAACGTCAGGCAATCACCAACCCTACCCGCACTATATATTCAATCAAAAGATTCATGGGCGAAAAATGCGATCAGGTTTCAGACGAAATCAAACGTGTCCCTTATAAAGTTGTTTGCCAGAATGACATGCCTAAGGTTGACATAGACGGTCGCGACTACACTCCACAAGAAATCTCTGCGATGATCCTCCAAAAAATGAAGAAAACAGCTGAGGATTATCTGGGACAGCAGGTTACTGAAGCTATAATCACGGTTCCCGCATATTTCGACGATTCTCAGCGTCAGGCAACCAAAGATGCCGGTGAAATAGCAGGTCTGAAAGTGATGCGTATAATCAACGAGCCTACCGCAGCTGCCCTCGCTTATGGTCTTGACAAATCAAACAAGGAGCAGAAGATAGCTGTATTCGACCTCGGTGGCGGAACATTCGATATCTCCATCCTTGAACTTGGTGATGGCGTATTCGAGGTTAAATCTACCAATGGTGACACACACCTTGGCGGTGACGACTTCGACCATGTGATCATCGACTGGCTTGCCGACGAATTTAAGAACGATGAAGGCGTTGATCTCCGTCAGGATCCTATGGCAATGCAGCGTCTTAAAGAGGCTGCCGAGAAAGCCAAGATCGAGCTCTCCAGCTCTACATCAACAGAAATCAACCTCCCCTATATCACAGCTACGGCAACCGGTCCCAAGCACTTGGTTAAGACCCTCACTCGCGCCAAGTTTGAGCAACTTGCTTCCAGACTTATTGACGCAGTCAAGGCTCCATGTGTTAAAGC
>CAMYSW010000171.1:0-5667 GCA_947297425.1 uncultured Porphyromonadaceae bacterium | reverse complement strand
TGTAGACCTGCGGCCTAACATGTCAATACATTAATTTATTCTTACGAGATACTTAATGGTTAATAATTAATGGTTAATGGTTGCTTGATGCGAAATGGAAGTTTTACCTGATACAAAAATTAATGGTTAATAATCTTATCCAGGTTGTCTGCAAACCTGAATCAAGAATTATTAACCATTAACTATTAATTATTAATTATTAAAGAGGTTCTTTATAGAGCCAATAGATGACAAAACAGAGGATGCCTCGTATGGTATATAGACAGTCTTGTTGTCTTTACCCATTGTCATCTCTTTCAAGGTTTCGATATATTTGACTGCGAGCATGTAAGTTGCGGGATCTGTTTTAGTGGAAGCGACTGCTTCTGCAACCTTCCGGATAGCATCTGCCTCCGCCTGGGCGTTAAGCACAATTGACCTCGCATCACCTTCGGCACGCAATATCTCCGCCTGTTTCGTAGCTTCCGCTTCGTTGATACGTGAAGCTTTCTCACCTTCGGAGCGAAGTATAAGCGATTGTTTCTCACCCTCCGCATTCAGTATCTCGGCACGGCGGTTACGCTCTGCCTGCATCTGCTTCTCCATAGCCACACGTACACTCTCGGGAGGAGTGATGTCTTGTAGCTCTACACGATTTACCTTTACACCCCACTTGTTTGTGGCATCGTCAAGGATTGACTGAAGTTTGGTGTTGATAGTGTCGCGCGAAGTCAATGTCTCGTCAAGTTCGAGTTCGCCAATCACGTTACGCAAAGATGTCTGAGTCAGCTTCTCTATCGCATTGGGAAGGTTGTCAATCTCATATACCGCCTTCTTAGGATCCGTGATCTGGAAATAAAGAAGTGCGTTAATCTCTGTCGTAACATTATCACGCGTGATCACCTGCTGCGAAGGGAAGTCATACACCTGCTCACGCAAGTCAATGACCGGGGTCGTTGACATCCTAACAAAATAGCGTCCGCCGGACATTGCCACCGACCTCGTATATATCATCTTAGGACGGTCAACAAACGGAATAATAAAATTCAATCCTGGAGGAAGCACAGCATGAAAGCGTCCAAGACGCTCGATAACACGCGTTTCCGACTGCGGCACAACTTTAACGCCCGCCGCGATGATAGCCACAGCGATGCCGATAACAACAATCGCCAATACTATTGACACAATACTCATAAGTTTAATTTTTATTAGTTAATATTTTTTTAGGCCTTAGGCGTTAGGCTTTAGGCTTTAGATTCCTGTCAGCGATATTTTTTAGGCGTTAGGCGTTAGGCGTTAGGCATTAGGTCTTAGATTCCTGTCAGCGACATTTTCAGTTATTTACTTATATCAAACAAAGCTGCATCAAACAAATCTAACGCCTAAAGCCTAACTCCTAAAGCCTTAAACCTAATTCCTCTCAACATCCAGAATAATGCTGTCATATCCGGTGACGACCACTTCCTCCCCTCTGCTTACAACATCTTTACCTCCGGGAAGACGAACCTGCCAATAATCGCCATCTATACGAGCCCTGCCGAGTTTTCCGGGCTTGATCTCATCTGTCACGACAGCCACCCTGCCAAGAAGCGCATCCATGCCGGTGCGCGCTTTCTTTTTACTTCGTGCCTTATCCTGCCATTTGTTAAGCACCGGAATTAAAAGTATATATGCCGCCACCGCAGATGCCGACATGCTGACGATCTGCATCAGGAAAGATGCATCGCATATAGCTGCAATCATCGCCACCAAGCAACCTATAGCCAGACACAGCGTCCATATCCATTGAAACGCGATCTCCGAAATCAGTAGCAGACCCGCCACTATCAACCATAAAATCCAAAGTTCCATAGCTTATTCTTATTTATTAGAAAAATCGGCAATAGATATGCCAACTCTATTTATGTGTTCTATCAAGTGAATATTAGAAATTGCCGAGAACCGGTTTATATCCACAATATAAGGTATATCAAGATCATCCAGACGCAACATGATGTCCGTCATATCTTCATGCGTAACATTACTTCCTTTCAGGGAAATATCGATATCAGAAAACTTTTTCCACGTCCCTTTTGCCCTCGAACCATATATCACTGCATCGGAAACAGAAGGAATAGAAAAAATCACGTTCCCTATCATCGACAGGACTTCTCCCGACAGACCGGTTATCCTTTCAATCTCAAGATTCATTTTCAACAACAATCATCATTTTCTGTTCAAATTCAAGAAAAAGAGGAAGATAAACCTTACATACATTATCATATATCACTCCTGCCTCAGATTCATCATATGCATGACTTGTTATATTTCTGTCAGTAATGGAATTTAACCATTTCTCATCAGAAATCAACCCCACCTTCAAAGCCTGCCTGAAAGTATCTCGCGAACCCAGAATGTTCTCCATTCCTTGATATTCAAGATAATCCTTCATTACCTTCCACGCCAGTTCCTGAGTAAACTCGAATCTCTGAAGCAGCCCCTCCTTCAAGAGTTGCAATGACTCGCGACTCATCGGAGACGACATTGCCGCCATGATAATATCTCCCGCCTCTTCCAACCTACGCAAGGCACTCCGGTAATTATTCAACCGTTGAATCCATCTTATATCCTTAGATTCATACATACTACATTGGAAATTGTTTAGCTAAAATAACCATTCCGCATTTGAAAGCAGAATCTTTATTTGCAAATATAACATTTTTATAGCATTCCGGCAAGTAATGACTCGAAATGTTTAATTCAGATAATTCGAGAAGGGTAAATTAAAAAAATTGTAATAAAAAACGCTGACAACTTTGCGGTTAGCATTTTTTTTTGTAATTTTGCGAGCCGATTTTATCCAAATTAGCTCGTTACAAGAGGAAGCATCGTTGGTTTTGGCCGACCAACCGCTTAATTTTGTGACATTTAGAAACATTAATTTAAACATTAAAGTTAAAAGTGGATACTTTAAGCTATAAGACACTTTCAGCCACCCCCGAGACAATCGTCAAGAATTGGGTGGTTATTGACGCTACCGACCAAGTGCTCGGCCGTCTCTGCTCAGTAGTTGCCAAGATTCTTCGTGGCAAACATAAAGCAAGCTTCACGCCCAACCTTGACTGTGGCGACAACGTTATCATCATCAACGCCGACAAGATTGTGCTCAATGGTGACAAAATGACAAAACGCGAGTATCTTCGCTACACCGGTTATCCGGGAGGACAGCGTGTTTACACTCCCGCCGACCTCATGGAGAAATCAAAGAAGACTACTATCAAGGCAGGGAAACACCCCCTCTTCATCAAAGTTGTTAAAGGCATGCTCCCCAAGACTAAGCTTGGTGCCGCTCAGCTCAACAACCTTCACGTTTACAACGGCGCAGAGCATCCTTTCGCCCATGTGAACCCGACAGTAATCGACATCACTAAAATGAAATAAGAAAGAAGATGGAAAAAGTAAATGCACTTGGCCGCCGTAAAGCAGCCGTAGCTCGAGTTTATCTTACCGAGGGTACAGGTAAAATCATTATCGACAAACGTCCTCTGGATGTATACTTCCCCTCTTCGATTCTTCAATATATCGTAAAACAGCCGCTCAACACTCTCGATTGCGCAGAGAAATATGATATCTACGCTCACATTGACGGCGGCGGTTACAAAGGACAGTCAGAGGCTCTTCGTCTCGCCATTGCCCGCGCATTGGTGAAAATCAACCCCGAAGACAAGCCTGCACTCCGCGCAGAAGGATTCATGACACGCGACCCGCGCGCTGTAGAGCGTAAGAAACCGGGACGTCCCAAAGCACGCAAACGCTTCCAGTTCTCGAAACGTTAATATATTATTGTGTTTAGCATCTAAATTCGCAAGATGGACACGTTCCCTACTTCCGGATTGTATTAAAAAAGAACGTAAACAAACTTAAAAAACAAATGGCAACACCAACATTTGACCAACTCCTCGAGGCAGGATGTCATTTCGGTCACCTCAAACGCAAATGGAATCCCGCAATGGCTCCTTATATCTTCATGGAGCGCAATGGTATCCACATCATAGACCTCTATAAAACGGCAGCTAAAATCGAAGAGGCTGCAGCAGCTCTCAAGCAGATTGCAAAAAGCGGCAAGAAAGTTCTCTTCGTAGCAACAAAAAAACAGGCCAAAGAGACTATCGCTGAAAAAGCAAAATCAGTTAACATGCCTTATGTTATCGAACGCTGGCCCGGCGGTATGCTCACCAACTTCCCCACAATCCGCAAGGCTGTGAAGAAAATGACCACCATCGACAAGATGGAGAAAGACGGCACTTTCGACAACCTTTCAAAGCGCGAGAAACTTCAGATCACCCGTCAGCGTGCCAAACTTGAAAAGAACCTCGGTTCTATCGCTGACCTCGGTCGCCTTCCCTCAGCCCTCTTCGTGGTTGACGTATTGAAGGAGCACATCGCGGTTGCAGAGGCAAACCGCCTTGGCATACCCGTATTCGCTATCGTTGACACAAACTCAAATCCCGAGGATGTTGACTACGTAATCCCCGCAAATGACGATGCATCAAAGAGCATCGAAGTTATCCTTGACGCTGTGTGCGGAGCGATGGCTGAAGGTCTTGAAGAACGTAAAGTTGAAAAGATCGACACTCCCGAGGAGAAAGAAGAAGGAGAAGCTTCATCAGCAGGCAAACGCCGTCGCGTTCGTCGCAATGAAGAGCGCGCTGCAGCTCCCGCCGAGGCAGAAGCTACAGAAGAAGTAAAAGAAGAAACTGAAGAGGCTTAATCCTTATCCTTAAATGTCTTTAAGGACCTTAGACCTTGAAGGCCTTAAGGTCCTTAAGTTTTTTTAAATATAAACCAGCTAAAAATAAAACTACTATGGCAGTTAGTATAGAAGATATCAAAAAATTGCGCAATATGACCGGCGCAGGTATGATGGACTGCAAGAACGCCCTCGCAGAGACAGAAGGCGATATCCAGGCAGCTATAGAGATCATCCGCAAGAAAGGTCAGGCTGTTGCCGCTAAACGCGAAGACCGTCAGGCTTCAGAAGGATGTGTCCTCTCTGCTGTTAAAGAGAATTTCGCAGCTATCGTAGCTTTGAAATGCGAGACTGACTTCGTTGCCAAGAACGAGTCTTTCCGTGCCCTCACCAAGCAGATCCTTGATGCAGCTGTTGCTGCCGGTGCAAAAACTCTTGACGAGGTTAAAGCCCTCAAGCTTGACGACCGCACTGTTGAGGAGCATATCACAGACGAGATCGGCAAGACCGGTGAGAAGATGGAACTCGGTGCTTACGAATGCATCGTTGCTCCCAGCGTGGCTGCTTATGACCACCTCGGCAACAAGCTTGCAACTATCGTAGGTTTCAACCTCGAAGGCGTATCTGCCGAGATTGGCAAAGAGGTTGCAATGCAGGTAGCCGCAATGAATCCTGTTGCTGTTAACCGCGAGGCTGTTCCCGCTGCCGTTATCGAGGAAGAGAAAAATGTAGCTATCGAAAAAACCAAGACTGAGCAAGTTAACAAGGCTGTAGAAGCAGCCCTGAAGAAAGCAGGTTTCAATCCTAACCATTTCGACAGCGACGATCATATCGCATCCAACATCACCAAGGGCTGGATCACAGAGGAGGATGCTGCCAAGGCTCGCGAAATCATGGCAGAGGCTGCAGAAAAGAAAGCTGCAAACCTTCCCCAGCAGATGATCGACAACATCGTTAAC
>CAMYSW010000170.1:0-5670 GCA_947297425.1 uncultured Porphyromonadaceae bacterium | reverse complement strand
ACCGGTGAAATTGAACTTGCTGAGATATGCTCGCGCATTCATGTCCCTACCTCCCATACGGAATGACTCAACACCTTGTGAAATCACTTCATATACACTTTTCTCAGGAGAAAGGTCTTTATGATTCTGATCGACATATGCAATCTTTACGGTTTCTCCAACTTCAAACTCCCCGGCATCCTGCTTTTCCTGTCCCATGATAAGACGGAATAGTGTTGTTTTTCCGGCACCGTTAGGTCCAATCACGCCGACAATTCCGTTAGGAGGCAACATAAAGTTCAGATCCGTGAAGAGTGCCTTGTCATCATATGCTTTGGCGAGATTCTTGGCTTCAATCACCTTATTGCCAAGACGGGGACCATTGGGAATATAGATCTCCAACTTCTCCTCACGTTCTTTCTGATCTTCATTCATCAAGCGGTCATAACTTGAAAGACGAGCCTTACCCTTTGCCTGACGTGCCTTTGGAGCCATACGCACCCATTCAAGCTCCCTCTCAAGAGTTTTGCGGCGCTTGCTTGCCTGTTTTTCCTCCAAAGCCATGCGTTGGGTCTTCTGGTCAAGCCAGGACGAGTAGTTACCTTTCCATGGTATACCTTCACCTCTGTCAAGTTCAAGTATCCAACCAGCCACATGATCAAGGAAGTAGCGGTCATGAGTCACAGCTATAACAGTGCCCGGATATTGCTGTAGATGCTGTTCAAGCCAATCAATGGATTCTGCATCAAGGTGGTTGGTAGGTTCGTCAAGAAGTAGGATATCCGGTTGCTGGAGTAGGAGACGGCACAATGCCACACGACGTTTTTCACCACCGGACAAGACCGCAATCTTTTTATCATCAGGCGGACAACGGAGCGCATCCATGGCACGTTCAAGCTTATTATCTATATTCCATGCGTCTGTGGCATCAAGTTTATCTTGAATCTCAGCCTGACGGGCAATCAGCTTATCCATAGCATCCGGATCTTCAAGCACATCCGGATCAGCGAACGCATTATTAACCTCATCATATTCCTTAAGGAGATCCATTATAGGCTGCACGCCCTCCTGCACAACCTCCTTGACTGTTTTTTCCGGATCAAGTTTAGGTTCCTGTTCAAGATATCCGACACTATAGCCGGGAGAGAACACCACATTGCCCTGATAACTTTTGTCTAAACCTGCTATGATTTTCAAAAGAGTGGACTTACCGGAGCCATTGAGACCTATAATTCCTATTTTTGCTCCATAGAAAAAAGACAGATATATATTTTTCAAGATCTGTCGCTGCGGTGGAATGATTTTACTCACACCCACCATTGAAAAAATAATTTTTTTATCGTCAGCCATATATTTAAGAGTCGTTTAATGAGATTTTGCAGAAACAGTGCGATAATCGCATTTTACTTTGCCCCTTGCGAGATTACCAAGCTTGTTGCGAACCATCTGTTTACGAATAGGAGATATATGGTCTGTATAGACGGTGCCCAGCAGATGATCAAATTCATGTTGAATAATGCGGGAAAGAAATCCTGTAAATTCCTTTTCGTGTTCCACAAAATTTTCATCAAGCCAATTAAGGCGAACATGCTCTACACGCTTAACATTTTCCGACATTCCTGGCAGAGAAAGACAGCCTTCGTTACGTCCAACAGGTTCCATATCCTCAATAACTTCAAGTTCCGGATTGATGAGACACATCTTGGAATCCTTGCATTCCGGAAAATCCTCAGCCAAGACACTGCCGTCAATAACAATAAGGCTTATAGATTTACCAATCTGCGGAGCAGCCAGACCGACCCCTTCTGTAAAATACATGGTTTCCCACATATCCTTAATCAACTTTTCAAGACCGGGATAATCCGGTTCTATGTCTTCTGTCTCCTGACGGAGCACGGGGTGTCCGTAAATATATACAGGTAATACCATTTTGTTTTAAATAAAATATAACGGATACCGGATTTTGATTTTTGGGGATTATAATCCGGACATCCAACATTACTGCAAAAGTAATGAAAAATTAGCGGTTTTGCAAAAATTCAGTCAGTATGATAACCGCCGACATCTCGTCGGCACGCCCTTTTTCCTGCCTCTGACTTTTACGGAAACCGGCAGCCAGCATTTCACGATGGGCAATAACAGATGTAAACCTCTCGTCACGTCGTAATATCTTCATAGTCGGCATTTCACGTGACAGATGTTTTATAAAAGGTTCGATATAACGGGCTGATTCCGACGGTGAACCATCCATCTGACGAGGTTCACCTATAATTACCATTTCAACATCCTCCTTTAAACAATAGTCCTTAAGAAAACCCATCAGTTTATGCGTTGGAACCGTCGGCAGTCCATTGGCAATTATCTGCAACGGATCAGTGACAGCAACACCACAACGCTTCCTGCCATAGTCAATAGCTATAATTCTTGACATAATATACAAAATGCCCGGAACTCTTATAGAGCCCGGGTATTTTCTAATTTACAAAATTCTAAAACTAAGATTATTTGCCGAAATAGCGATCATAAAGACCTTTAAAGCCTCGACCATGGCGAGCTTCATCTTTTGCCATCTCATGAACAGTGTCGTGGATAGCGTCAAGATTCTGAGCCTTTGCATTCTTGGCAATACGCATCTTGTCTGCGTTTGCACCTGCCTCGGCATGCATGCGTTTCTCGAGGTTAGTCTTGGTATCCCATACCATGTCACCAAGAAGCTCCGCAAATTTGGATGCGTGCTCTGCCTCTTCCCATGCATAACGTTTAAAAGCCTCGGCAATTTCGGGATAACCTTCCCTGTCTGCCTGACGAGACATTGCAAGATACATACCAACCTCTGTGCATTCACCCATAAAATGAGTGTTAAGGTCTTTTATCATCTCGGGATCTGTGCCTTTAGCAACACCTATCTCATGCTCTGTAACGAACTGAAGAAGTTCGTCAGCATTCATCTCTTTGAATTTAGACTGGGGTGCGCCACATTGAGGGCATTTCTCGGGAGCTACTTCACCTTCTGCAATATAACCGCAAACGGTGCAAATCCATTTTTTTGCCATGATTTATTTATCTAATCTATTATTAAATTTGTCTGGTAATTACATTCTTCTTGACACATGAGATGTTAAGCATCAGTCAATACCATTCGTATAACAAAGTTACTAAGAATTTAGATTAATTCCAAACAATTTTTTAACTTTGCAGACATGAAACAAAAGGCTGACATATCATCCAAGATCGAAAATTCCGTTTTCAATGCGCTTCAAAATGCAGGAGCGTCAAATTTGATAGCAGGAATTAGCGGCGGAGCTGACAGCACAGCCTTGCTTATTGCCTTAAAGGCAGCAAATGCGAATGTTACAGCCATACACTGCAATTTTCATTTACGTGGAGAAGAAAGCATGCGCGACCAATTTGCAGTGGAATCTCTTTGCAAAAAGCATGATGTTCCTTTAAGTGTGGTAGATTTTGATGTCGAGAAATTCAGATGTGGGCGTGGCATCTCAATAGAGATGGCATGCCGTGATTTGCGATACGAGGTGTTTAATAAGGCAATGAATACATCCGGTGCAGACAGAATTGCCATAGCGCACAATGCCGATGACAATATAGAAACCCTTTTTATAAACCTTTTCCGTGGATCAGGAGTGACCGGACTCCGAGCCATGCTTCCCGACACGGGCACCCTAATAAGACCTCTATTAAATATTTCACGCAAAGACATAGAAGCCTACCTTATAGATAAAGGGGAGACTTTTGTAGTAGACTCAACAAACCTTGAATCCGATTATCGCCGCAATTTCATCAGGAACGAAATTATGCCCCTTATTGAAACTCGTTGGCCAAGCGTTAAAAAAACAATTTTAACAACTATAGAGAACCTTAGAGGGGAGGAGTGTGTTTTAAGATGGGCTGAGAAGGAATTGCTGCCCAAAGAAGATTTTCTTCCTATGCAATCAATATTCAATTCTCCCAACAAGTTCTGGCTAATATACCGCTTTGCCACAAAACATGGAGCAACCAGAGATATAGCCTTGGAGATTCTCGATGTTTTTGAAAAAAAAGGAGGTAAACAGACTATCGTTGGAAAGAGTTGGAAGTCCGGAACAGGAAAATTGGTATTTGCTATGAATGGATTGAAATATATGGAGTAAATTTGCATATTAAAAATTTAATTGTTAAATTTGCATCATCAAAAATCCGGCTGTAGGTAAAACCGATTTTCATTGCATCAGCCAGAATTAATCCCCAATAAATTCCATTAAATTTTTCTTTTCACCGTTTCTCACGCATACTCCCAAAACTTAGATTGCGCCATGTCAACAAAGTTGAACAAGCAGCTAATACTAATAATTTTCACGGGATTAACATGAAAACAGGACATATAATCTTATGTATAGTTACGATGAACTTATGAACATGGATGAAAACAAGCTCCGTGAGCTTGCGTCTTCCATGGGAATGAAAAAAACTGCTTCAGTAGATCAGCAGGAACTTGCTTATTATATAATTGACAGCGAGTCAGAAAATACTGCCAAAGAAGCGGTTGCAAAAAATGCAGCCAAATCCAAGACACCTAAAGAAAAAACACCTAAAGAGAAAAAAACACGCACAAAACGCAGTGCCAAGCAAGAGATACCGGCTGAAACTGACGCTACAGTAGAATCAACAACCAATACTGACGACACGACAGTTTCATCAGTACAATCTGAAAATATTACAGAGCCTTCCTTTGTTGAAGACCATATTGCAGAAACTCCCGCACCCAAAAAGCGCGGACGCAAGCCAAAAGCTAAAGCCGAAAGCCAACAGACAGATTCTGCCGTGAATAATGTAAATAAGGAGAACGAAGGCATTCTTGAGAAAGGTCCGGAAGTAAACACTGAAACTCATGTAAACGATAATGATTATCATAACAATGAGATTAAAATTACAAATGATCTTAATACGACCTTAAACGAAGATGTTCTTGTCTCTGGAGAATCCTACCTGCCTGCCATTTTAGAAAACAACAATGGGCAGGAAGAGGGGCAGGAATCTGATCCAAAGATATTCATCTCTCCAAAAGCAAAAGAGAAACCATCGCTCGATGCTTTCTTCTCAAATGCCAAACGCCGCACATTTGTGCCTCGCTCACAACGTGAGATCCAAGAAGCTGAAAAAGCGGCAGCCGTAGCACCAATAATCATCGCAGATCCGGCTCCGGTTAAACCGTTGTCTCCGAAGATGCAAAAACATCTTACCAAAAAACAACGCATGCAACAACGGCAGATTGAAAAGCAAAACAGCACACGTCAGCCTGAAACAAGTTATGATTTTGATGGAATCCTGACTACTTTCGGAGTTCTTGAAGTTATGCCTGACGGTTACGGTTTCTTGCGTTCAAGTGATTATAATTATCTTGGAAGCCCTGATGATGTATACGTATCCCAACAACAGATAAAAGATTACGGACTCAAGACCGGAGACGTGGTAGAAGGTGGTATTCGCCCCCCAAGACAAGGTGAAAAATACTTCCCATTATGTAAAATCGAAACCATAAATGGACTTTCACCGGAAGTGATCCGGGATAGGGTTCCCTTCGAACATCTTGTACCCCTCTTCCCAGACGAGAAGTTCAACCTTACAGCAGGACGGGCAGCCAGCATTTCAACACGAGTAGTAGACATGTTCGCACCTATAGGCAAAGGTCAGCGT
>CAMYSW010000169.1:0-5712 GCA_947297425.1 uncultured Porphyromonadaceae bacterium | reverse complement strand
AAATTTGTGGGGCTATTCAGAACGAAATTTTGCACTTCGTTCTTGAATCTTCACAAGTATATATCTATATATATAGCTTGCACCTTGCACTAACCGTAGAATATTTATTTTCAATGATTTGCGTATTAAAAAATAAAGTGGTATCTTTGAACCGAAGATAAAGGCAGACACAATCCCGACAAGGGAAGCCAAATGTTCTTTGAAAAAAGTGCCTAATTCGTACCCCTTAAAAGATAGAGGTGCGCTAAAATATTGATTTTAAGACTTGTGAACCGCTCGGTTCAAGACCCAGGCGAATCACAGAAAGATTTATCAAATCGAAGAAAACCTCTGAAAATCGTTTATTTTCAGAGGTTTTGCTTTTTGCCTCCTACCCCAAATCGGCGCAATATATGGGGTCAGCGGATTTTTCCGGTGGGCGGGAGAGAGTATCAAGAGTATAGTGTTATCTTTGCAAAATGAAACCGGATCAACTACTCAGAGCAATCCTCCCCGAAGTCCTGATAGACAACTTCGACATTGCACGATTTGAAAAAAGCGATAGCCGCTTCGACATATGGTTAGATGAGAAGAAAGAGCAACTTCGCGAAGACAAGTATAATAAAAACATAATCTCCTACGGTTTTGGAGATTAAAAACCTCACTTGTTGCTGAGCCAACGCAACACTACCGGTCCTCAACTTATACACCGCGCCCATCATTTCGGACTCCGGGCCTCTAACCACGCAGGCAGGTGATTATCAAAATCGTCTGCCTGCGCTGTCTATGTATGATTAGCTGTTTGCTATATGATGAAGGGGTTTAATATTACGGGAATAAGAAATTTCCACTTTCGATATAGCCCAAATATCATAAGCGATTGAAAATACCAGAATCCTTATCGGTATTGGTGATTTTCTGCTTGGGCGTTTTTGACGGTTTCCCGAAGGGTAGGTTATAGATGAAATTCACATATACCATATTGGCGTTGTTCTTAATTCTTTCAACATTTGAGGTAGAAATAACATTGGTATCGTATGTCTTCTGCGTCTGTTTCCAAGAATCATAAAATGGATATCTTATACCAAGTCCGATTGTCATAGTAGGAATCGGATGATATGAAACCTCAACTTTTGCCATACTTGGTCGTGTGGTTAACATCTGTCCAGACAGCATTTCGGTTTCTGTCTGATAGAATATTTCTGCCGACCATTTTTTATAATTCAGATATACCGACGGGGCTATCGTATAGCCTGTATGGTCCCATTCGTGTCCCATATAACTGTTTCGTGTATGCATGACTTCCGAATACAACCGTAAGCGCAGCAGATTATTGGCGAAAGGCATCCATTGCATGAACAAGCTCGCCTTGTAGTATTGCATCCATTTAAGATTGCCGATTGTCTCATTTATCACTCCGTCTTTAGTGCTGAAGACCGGAGCAATCTGACTTTTGCCATACGTATATGAAACCTCTGGATTGATTATGAATTTTCTGAATCCTCTGAAATACGAAAGACTGATTGCATGTGAATTCTGCGGTCTCAGATTTGGATTTCCGGCATATAGATAGTCAATGTCTTTATAATACGGATTGAATGATAGCTGGGATATGGTTGGATTGAGTGTATTGACCTCATAGTTCAATGTAAGTTCAGATGATTTGTCGATGAAATAAGCGACATTGAGTTGTGGACGGAAATAATAGTAGTGATGGTTCCGTCCATTCATATCCTTGAAATAATTGCCGTTAAGCCCAAGACTCATAGAATAATTCCACTTTTGTCCAATCATGCCATTCAACCCTGCGTAGGTATATAATTCGTTGGTTGTGGTCGATAAGTCCGAATATTTCGGGGAAGCCGTATTATAGGCATATCTGACACCGACAAGGAATTTTGTCATGGGCTTGATTGTGTAGCCATACCATCCTTCCCCGATCAGAGAATATTTATCAGTCTCAATATTGGTTTTTGTTGTGAATCCATCATCAATTCCGCTTTCGGAATAGTCGTAATTGTATGATGAATTATAGTAGGTACCAACGGCATTGAATGTCAATTCATGGCGCCCAAAGATTTTATTGAAATATAAATCGAGGGAGGGATTGAGATATTTGTCCTTGTCGTGGCTTGACGCTGTTCCGTGCAAATCTGAGCCAAGACGAGTCATAACCAAGTCCTGTAAAGACGAGCGTCTGCGGTTTAGAGCTCCAAGTGAAAACTTTGCATTGAACACATAATCATCCGGCTTTACATTTGAATATGTTAATTCAGCCAGATGCTGCTCATAAGCATACGGGCTTTTGCGTCCGGTTCGTGTTTTGGAATAGAAATCATCCCCCAATGGATACGAAATTTCTTCATCAAGACGGCGGTCATTATAATTGCGATAGTTGATGTTATACATCACTCCCAATGTTGAACGCCCCCAGTTATATTTCAGACTCGCCACGTCGTTACCGAATCCTGTGGTGACTGCATTCAATGTGTTAAGCATCAAGGAACCACCGGTCTGTCGCTTCGTAATCACATTGATCACCGCTCCCAATCCCATATTGGAATACTGAATCGGAGGCTGGGAATAGTATTGTATCTTTGAGATGTTATCGCTTGGGATAGATGCAAGATCTACCGATGATGACGGTACACCGTTAATCAGTATCTTCACACCTTTACCATCGCTGGAACTGACTGTCAGATCGGAAACCAGAATCTTAGGCAAGGTCTGAATCGCCTGAATTGCCGTGGGAAACTGTTGCTTTTCCGACCGTGTAAGTATATAGTCCTTATGGTCAGCAAAGCGGTTGACCATATCGGCTGTTACCACTACTTCATCAAGAGTAGTGGACAAGGAGTCTGTATTGACTTCTTGTGCTTGTACCAGTAATGGTAACAAGAACGCGAAAGTGAAAATAAAATTTCTCATGCTTTACGAATTTTTCCTGCAAAGCAAGTGAAGATGTTTCAATATGACCTAAAAATTTGTCTGACTTTTATCTGACAAATTCTGACAGAGTTGTATATCAGCTATTTATCCGAAGTTCGTAAGAGTCGCCCCGGTTGCATACAATCTCCATGTTTGCTTGGACAAGAGCGTTCTTTGTGCGCTTGACAAGGGTATAAAGCGATTCCTCGGCATTACTTTTATCGCCCCAGAGGGTTTCGCACAATGTTCTTTTATCTACTCTCATGCCGGGCGCATCAATAAGCATTCTGGTCAGCTGCCGCTGCATGGGAGTGAGTTTGATACCATCAAGCGATGGAGAAGCGGAAATAGCAATAAATTCTGCTTCGGGTGTCTCGGTTTCTTTTCTTTTCCAAATAAGCATACTTGCCATTGAGAAAATAGAAAGCGAGAACAGAATTCCCGGCAATGTCTGGTCCGAGGCAGAGAAAATAGAAGCCACGGAACAGTCGGCAAAACCTTGAACCTGTATTGCAAGCCCTTCGGCAGTGTGTTCGGGCATAAGCATAATTGAGTCAGATGCTATCTTATTTCCTCCGATTCCACGCGAAGCACTTTTAGTACCGACAAGCGCAAGTGTAAAGTATGCCTCGTCTTTCAGCGACGGGTTTCTAAAATTGACATCCGATGCCTGATAAATAAGAGGCTTATGGGTGGTTTCGTACATGTGGCGTATGGCGGCGATAGTGTCGGGGCGCGTCCATAGTTCACTATTCTCATTAGCTAAAGCAAACATCGCATCATTAAGATCATCTGCGATATTCTGTTTAGCGTTTGAGTATGATAAGCAACAGGTAATAACCGACGCTATCATTAAAGCCAATGGAATGAACATACCATAACGAAGTGCTGAACCGGAATTGGCAGATAAATTATTCTTCATAGCATCGGTTGATTTCATGGCATAATCAAACGTTTATAATCGACTTGCCAAAGAAAGTCGACAGCATGGCGAGGGTCGAAATGGTGAAGTTATGCTCACCGCTCAACCAACGTGTGATTTCATTAGGCCGCTTGCCGAGAGCTTCTGCAAACTGCTTTTTGTTAAGTCCTCTTTCCTGCATAAGAGCGGCAATCCGATTTGAAATTGCAAAAGAAAGGCGGGTTTCCTCGCGTTTTTCGACTGGGATTTCGTTAAAAATCTCCTGTAACGATATATTAGCAGTTCTCATACTTCAAAAGTTTTATCGGTCAGTATCTCTTTTTCTGTAATCTCCACGTTTCCGGCACGGACTTCCTGTTTAAGCAGACGCTCAAACCTCTGCAAGTCAATAACGTAACCTTGAAGCGTATCGTCTTCTTCGTAAGCGCGGCTGCGCTTGACATCACCGTTGCCGAGGATTAGAATTTTATCTGTCAAACGAAGGCAATATAAACGGAGTTTCGATTTCAGAACAGGGAGAGCGACAACTGAATCACTCATTTTACCCTCTCTGCGGAAGTATCTCTCCAATGCTCCATTAGATAAAATCTGTCCTACAAAACGCATGATAGCCTGAAAATCAGGATTCAATTCAGCGTCTTGTCTGAATTTGGAAACGAATTTTTCAAATTCGCTCTGTTCGTCAGACAAGAATTATATTGTGTACATAGTGCAACTATCGCTGCTGTTTACCAAAAGGAGTTCTACTTCGCTCATAATACCTTGCGTTTATAATGACAACGCAAAGTTATAAAAAAGTTTTACACAAATGTAAATTTGGACAAATAAATTGTCTCCCGCATTCCATTGGATTGTCCGTCCCAGAAAGAGGTTGACTCGCTTTGTTAGGTTTACTGTTTGAAATTTACTCTTTGTCTGTGTAGGGTTGACTGGTGTGTCCGTTGGTAAAAATATAAGAGGCCATTGAAATCTTGTTCGAATAGGTCAGAAAAACGACATTCCGGGAAAATTGCCGTCAGAAAAATAGAACAAAGTCGAATTAAAAATTCCCAACAGACATATAAAATTCTTAAATCTCATCTATTCTTCTTCTCCATTTTATTCATATAGTACACTAAATAGCGCATATTATACTTGATTAACAAGATGTTAAGCATCTATTCAAATTCTTGGCAAAAGAGCGTTTCCGCTACTTTATCAAGGTACCGGAGTTGGCTGCTTTTTACAACGAGATTACCGACTACCGCACAGCCGAAGATGTGGGAGTTGACCGACCGATGAAGAACGAGATTCTTCATAATATCCCACCGACTCCGGCGCAGGAGGCTTTCACCGAGAAACTGATTAAGTTCGCAGAGAGTGGTGATGCTACTATATTGGGACGCGCCCCGCTGTCAGAGACTGAGGAAAAGGCAAAGATGCTCATTGCCACAGACTATGCCAGCAAAATAGCTCTTGACATGCGCATGATTGACCCCAATGCCGAGTATGATCCGAACAACAAAGCCTCGCACTGTGCCAAAATGATTGCCGAATACTACCGTAAATATGACGCACAGAAAGGCACACAGTTTGTTTTCAGTGACCTCGGGACATACAAGCCCGGCGAGAGGAATGTCTATTCCGAAATCAAGCGCAAGCTGATAGAAGATTACGGTATTCCGGCTCACGAGATACGCTTCATTCAGGAGTGTAAGAGTGAGCGTAGCCGAAAGGCAGTCATTGAGGCTATGAATAGCGGCGATGTACGAGTCTTGTTCGGTTCGACGAGTATGCTCGGAACAGGTGTAAATACCCAACAAAGAGCGGTTTGCATCCATCATTTGGACACGCCGTGGCGTCCCTCTGACCTGACTCAGAGGGATAGCAGAGCCATACGAGCC
>CAMYSW010000168.1:0-5724 GCA_947297425.1 uncultured Porphyromonadaceae bacterium | reverse complement strand
AGGAGAAAGCGGAGAAGAACGGGGAGGAAGTCCCGAAGAAGAAACGCCGCTACAACCGCCCCTCCCGTGAATGAGGATTAAAACTGAAATCTCCACGCAATGCTCCGGCAAACGAACAATACACCTTGTCACCATATAAATTATCCCCCTTCAGCGAAGAATTGGTAGGTATGACATATGCAGGCGACAATTCCATTCCCACCCGCCACTGCAAGGAATCCATTTTTGAGGCATTCCCCAATAATGCAGTAATTATGCTGAGAAAAATGATTACAACTCTTTTCATCAAATCTATTGATATTGAATCCGCAAAATTAAGATATAAAAAGCAATAAACAAACAATGTATCCTATCGAATACATTATTTAAGCCTAAAAATTCAAATCCCCGTTTATCTCTCTGTCCAAAACAATCATATTTTATTTATACTCCAACCACACACAACCACGTGACAACCACTTTTATATTTACTCTTAAACATTTTACATCTTTAAGAGTGGTTGTTATGTGGTTGTGAATGGTTGGAGTTTTCTATGTGTGTTGGCTTGGCGCAGAGAGAAATCAACTTGTTAAATTATGGATATATGGCATCGCGGATATCCTTATGCCTATGGCATAAGGGGAGAGACGCGGATATGGCGGATGGAACGCGGATTTACCTTTTCAAGTCAAAGCCAATCCGGAATGTTGAGGCTCAGCGGATTTGGCAGCCAACGGCAGCCAACGGAGAGTCGCGGATCGAAGCTGATGGATACGGATCTATCGGCGAATACGGACAACCAAAATCCGGCTCGTACAGCGGCAACATAATCCGCAACCATCGGCTCCAGTCCGCGACTCCCGTCATATGCCGGAAGGCATATGAATCCGCGATGTGTTTTTTGAGTGTGATATTATGTGATGTCAAAAGATCCGCGTGCCATCCGCTCTGTCAGCGTCCTACCTGAACACCGTAAGGTGAGAAAGAATCCGCGATGCTTCAAATTCTTAATATACCTCCATTTATATTGCTATTATACCATACATTTTTTGCGGGCTGGCTCAGCGACTTGGCAAGAGCAAAGCGATTTTCCATACTTCGCACCTTGGTGTCTAAATATTAGAAGTTGTTTATCTATCTCAATACTTCTATTGACACTACGATAGAATCAATATATTGACAATATCATTCATTTATATGTACGGATTATATAGAAAATGTCCGAAATCGGACATCAATAAAATAGCCACAAACCTTATTGACAAACACTTACAATTTTGGCACGCATAATGTAATTCTTCAAGTGAAATTAACCAATTAAATTATGGATCGAGAGATTTCACCTAAAGAACGGAAGAAACGTAAAATAAAAAAGATATTGACGATAGCCATTCCGCTCGTTATCATTTTTGTAGGAATAATATTATCAATTTCCCTTATGGCTCCATCCATGAAAAGGGAAAGCCTGGACTTCATCACCGTAGATAGAGGAACCGTAGAGACATCTGCCGATGCTTCCGGGAAAGTGGTTCCGGCTTATGAGTTGATAATCACATCACCGGTTGCCACAAGAATACTTGAGATCTATTGTCATGAGGGCGACCATGTGGAGAAAGGGGAATCGCTTATGAAGCTTGATCTCGCAAGCGAGGAAACGGAGCTTCAGAATCTTGCCGACCAGCGCATGATGAAACGTTACGACACGGAGCAGACAATCCTCGACAGCCGCACATATCTCACAAATCTTGAAATGCAGATCAAAGCCAAGGAAATGTCTGTGGCACGATTGAAAACAGAAACCGCCAACGAACGCCGCCTCGACAGCATAGGGAGCGGAACGGGCGACCGCGTCAGAGAGGCGGAACTTGCATACAAAACCGCCGTTCTCGAACTCGACCAGATACGCAAACAGTTGCACAATGAACACCTCAGCCACGCCGCTGCACGCAAAACTAAAGAACTCGAAGAAGGAATAACAGCAAAGAACCTTGCAGAGAAAAAGCGTACACTTGATGACGCCCGCATAAAGGCTCCCGCCGATGCAACAGTCACATATCTCAATTCTTCATTGGGAACAAGCATCTCTGCCGGCGAAAAATTAGCAGTCCTCTCCGATCTTAACCATTTCAAGATTGCGGCACAAATACCGGAATCCAATGGCGACAAACTGTCGCTCGGTGCGGAAGTTAATGTCCGCGTCAGCAGAGAAACATTCAAAGGAAGAATCGGGAACATAACTCCCCAATCAAACAACGGCATCATTTCATTCACTGTCCTACTTGATGACGACAACAATAAGAGGCTTCGTTCTGGTGTCAGGGCTGAAATCAACGTACTTTACGATATAAAGGAAAACGTGATCCGAATACCTAACGGCAATTACTATCATGGACCCGGTAACTACATCTTGTTTGCAGACACAGGCGACGGCATGCTGGAGCGCAAGGAAGTGATTCTCGGTGAAAGCAACTTTGACTTCGTGGAAGTGAGATCTGGTCTCCAACCGGGCGACAGGATAGTCAAAAACGACCTCAGTGAATATGCCAATCGTAAAAAAATTAACTTGAGGCGTTAGGTTTTAGGCGTTAGGTTTTAGATAAGCTAACGGGGCAAAATCTAAAGCCTAATACCTAAAGCCTAAAGCCTTATACCTAACACCTAAACCCTAAAATACATGTCAATAATCAATCTTGAGGGTGTGGAAAAAGTTTACCGCACCAAGGAAATCGAGACTATCGCTCTCGAAAACGTTAATCTCCAAATCGACAAAGGTGAGTTTGTGAGTGTCATGGGACCGTCGGGATGCGGCAAGTCCACACTGCTCAATATCATCGGACTTTTAGATAAAGCAAACAAAGGGAAAGTTGAGATCCTGGGAAAAGAAACCGCAAACTTGGGTGATAACGCCCTATCCCATTTCCGCAATGCCAATATAGGCTTCGTTTTCCAGAGTTTTCATCTTATCCCCTCGCTTAATGTCATTGACAACGTAGCCCTTCCTCTCCTCTACCGTAAGGATATTGGAAACAAAGCACGCCACGAAAAGATTGACGAAGTCCTTGACTGTCTCGGTCTGTCGCATCGCAAGTGTCACTTTCCATCGCAGTTGTCAGGAGGTCAATGCCAACGCGTGGCAATTGCCCGCGCAATAGTCGGAGATCCGGAAATAATCCTTGCCGACGAACCTACCGGAAATCTCGACTCCAAAATGGGAGCCGAAGTCATGGAAATTCTTCATCAACTCAACAAAGAAGATGGACGCACAATAGTCATGGTTACACACAATGAGGAGCAGGCTCGTCAAACCGACCGCATCGTTCATTTCCTTGATGGTCGCAGAATCGAATAAAGCATATACATCATGAATAACTATATAAAACAGATTTGGTATGAATTGCGCCATCAGCCGATGGTTACAGTCACCACCATACTCGGCACGGCATTCGCGATTTTCCTCATAATGGCAGTGTTTATGACCTCGTCGATAGATACTATTCCTGTATCTCCGGAGAGCAACAGACCCCGGATGCTCACAGGTAAATATTTCAATTTAAGTAACGGAAACAATAATTCATCCGGGGGGCTTTCATATAACACCGCAAAAAAACTATATTGGAATCTGGAGGGGATAGAGAAAATATCATTCGCCAACAATGATCCTGATAATGTTGATGTCTCCGTAAATGACGGAGACTGTATAAGCCTTCTGGAAAAGAAAGTGGATGATGCGTTCTGGGAAATATTTGACTTTAAATTCATTGAAGGCAAACCATTTGATAAAGCCACGATCGATGCGAGACTAAAAAATGTAATACTTACCGAATCTGCGGCAATCAAGCTTTTTGGAAATACGGATATAATCGGCAAGGAAATTAAATTAAATTATATTCCCTACGTAGTGCATGGGGTTATAACCGATTCAAGTCCGCTGATGCCTGAAAGTTTCGCAAAGATATTTACCCCTTATGCTCCTGAAGAACCTGACAATACCTGGATGGAAGAATATGGCGGTGACACAAGAGTATATATGCTCATGGCGAAAGGGATAGACGACAATCATATTCGCAAACAGGTCATAGCCAGATATGCCACCCTTAATTCAACTTTAAAAAAGGAGGGAAAGGAGGCTATATATCACCAATCACCCTACACTGCGGAAACCACGAACCTTGACTTTGGATCAAACACAGATCCGGATCCTGAGACGCCCCGCAAAATAAGATATGCCGTATATTTCCTGCTACTTCTCCTCCCCGCAATCAACCTGAACAGCATGACACGTAGCCGTCTTCGTCGCCGCGTTGCCGAAATCGGTGTGCGCCGTGCATTTGGAGCAACCAGGATGGGGATCATCGCACGTTTACTTGGCGAGAACCTGTTGTTGACGCTTGCAGGAGGCATAATAGGACTGATCCTGTGCATAATTTTCGTTGCTTTTTTCTCACATCTATTCATATCTTACGGAGGGATTTTCGGAGCAGGAGAAATATTAAGTTCCACACCTTCTTTCAAAATGCTTTTGAATTTCAAGACTTTTGGCATATCGCTTTTCTTCTGCTTAATCCTCAATTTATTAAGCTCCGGAATACCGGCATGGAAAGCATCAAGAATCAACCCGGCAGGAGCAATCTCCGGTAAAAACGATTGAAACTATGAAGAGGAATCTTTTAACACAAATAAAAAACGAATGGCGAGACAACCTATGGCTTATCATCGAACTGACGGTGGTTTCCGTTGCCGTCTGGACTCTCGCAATGACTCTTATTACGGCATTGCGTCCCAAATTAGATGAAAAAGGCTACTCTATTGAAGACGTGTATAAGATAAAGATTCGCCTTCTTGATGAGACAAGTCCAGAATTTGCAGACATGGGGGAAAAGACGGAAGAAAATAACACCAACGACATACGGACGCTCCTTAACAACATCAGGAAATCCGAGTATGTCGAAGCCGCCGCAATCTCATACAATGCACTGCCATACCAATTCAATTATGTCGGTAATATGCTTGAAATCTTAAATTCTCAGGATTCAATACAATATTATGGAAACCTTCGTATGGCATCACCGGAGATTGTCAGGATATTGCGACCGATAAGCCGGAGCGGACTGTCACTGTCTGAGCTTGAGAAGATCATGAAACGCGGCGAGATACTTATATCTCCCGAACCCCGATACGACCGTTACCGCGATGTGAACAAACTCATAGGAAAGCGCACATTGCTATTCGACACGATCAATTCCAGGCGAATAGGGGGTGTAATAGAATCATTGAAACGCAATGAATATGAACCCAAGATAGGAACAATCCTTGTCCCCATAGATGAATCCGACAACAGCATATTGAATAAATCTCGGGAAATTGCAATTAAAGTCAAACAGGGAATGGGGAAAAAATTTGAAGAGGAGTTTAACGAAAATGCTGACATGCGAAAATTGCGTAACATATACTTCACTGAACTTTCAGACATGAATAAAGTTCGGTCATCAAACCAATATCACAGCAACACTCAAGTGCGACTATGGTCAGCGGGTATAGTCTTTCTGTTAGTAATAATTTTCTTAGGGTTGTTCGGCACATTCTGGTTCCGCATACGACAAAGGTCGGGAGAAATAGCATTGAGAAAAACATGCGGAGCCACTTCTCGCGACATATTCCAGCGCACAATCGGAGAAGGGATGCTTCTTATTACAATCGCGATTATTCCGGCAATGATACTGATAGTATGCATTGACCATTACATC
>CAMYSW010000167.1:0-5736 GCA_947297425.1 uncultured Porphyromonadaceae bacterium | reverse complement strand
TATAAGGGTAGTGCCATTGCGTATGTCGGCACGTCGTCTCGGAATAGAGCGTCTTGTCCTTAAAGGGGGTAAGATGCGAGTCTATTTTGTCGGTGACGACAATAAGGCTTATTATAATTCATCGGCTTTCGGGAAAGTGCTCTCATATTTGCAGCAAAACCCAAGACAATGCAGTCTTAAGGAGATTAACGGAAGAAGGCTCATGGTGCTTGACAATATTGCCAAAGTTTCGGACGCATTAGCTGTCATGACCGCCATGGAAGCTCAAGATCCGGTTTGATTTTTATTTTAAACAGCTTCTTAATACAGAACGCGCCTCGAAGTTCACAAATGTTGGATACTTCAAGGCGCGTTCTGGTTAACACGTTTAAAGATGTGTTTGCGTCTTATTTTGAATCTTTTTTCAGGAGATCGCGGATTTCTGTGAGAAGTTTTTCTTCCGCACTGGGTTCTGGGGCAGGTGCTACGGCTTCCACCTCTTTTTCTTTCTTCATAAATTTCATTACGACACGTAGGGCAACGAAGATGCTGAGTGCTATTATCATAAAATCAACGATGTTCTGAATGAAAAGTCCATAATTTACAGCCACCTCTTCTACTGCGGCAACGCCGTCTGCAGTTGCGGGATGTCCTTCAGTAATGACATATTTAAGGTTTTTGTAGCCGTCGCCTCCTGTTACTAATGAAATGACGGGCATGATTATGTCATTGACCAGCGAAGACACGATCTTGCCGAATGCACCGCCCACTATAACACCGACAGCCATGTCGATTATATTGCCTTTCATGGCAAACTCTTTGAAGTCTTGTAGAAACTTTCCCATAATATGAGTTTTATATTTGAATTAAACTGAACTGGTTTTATTATCTTTAATATATTTTAATTCTTATTTTTCAATCAATTGTGTGTATAATGTTGTTATTTTCAGTGAACCTTGCTTATTGCTTGAATCAATGTCTCCTCATTCCCGGTGATGTGGATGAATAATAACACACGGTTGGTAATGAATAGACAATATTTAAGTGTCAAAGGTTCAAAAAAGTGTTAAAATACATCGCAAAAATGCGATTTTTTTGTTAAATTTGCAACTCTAAAAGGTAAAATAGGGTATATATACTCTGAAATATGCAATTTTACATAAATTGCGGATAAAAATATGAATTAAGGTAATAAATATAAAACCCAAATAAATTTACCCAAAATAAACAAATTTTAAAATGACAAAGATTGGTATCAACGGCTTTGGCCGTATCGGACGTTTCGTATTCCGTGCTTCCACCAAAAGAAATGACCTCGAGGTTGTTGCAATCAATGACCTTCTTCCTGTTGACTACATGGCATACATGCTTAAGTATGACACAATGCACGGTCGTTTCGACGGCACTGTAGATTACGATCTCGAGAAGAGCCTTCTCATCGTAAATGGCAAAGAGATCCGCGTTACTGCATGCCGCGATCCGAAAGAGATCAACTGGGGCGCAGTAGGTGCTGAATATGTTGTTGAGTCAACCGGTCTCTTCCTTTCAGAGGAGAAAGCTCAGGCTCACATCGAGGCAGGTGCAAAATACGTTGTAATGTCAGCTCCTTCAAAAGACGCTACTCCTATGTTCGTTGTAGGTGTTAACGAAAATACATATGCTGGTCAGAAGTTCGTTTCTAACGCTTCTTGCACAACTAACTGTCTTGCTCCTATCGCTAAGGTTCTCCACGAGAAATTCGGTATCAAGGAGGGTCTTATGACAACTGTTCACTCAACAACAGCTACTCAGAAGACTGTTGACGGTCCTTCTATGAAAGACTGGCGTGGTGGTCGTGCCGCTTCCGGCAACATCATCCCCTCTTCTACTGGTGCTGCAAAGGCTGTAGGTAAAGTTATCCCCGAGCTTAACGGCAAGCTTACTGGTATCTCTATGCGTGTCCCCACTCTTGATGTTTCTGTAGTTGACCTTACAGTTAATCTTGAGAAACCCGCAACTAAAGAGGCTATCTGCGCTGCTATGAAAGAGGCTGCCGAGGGTGAACTCAAAGGTGTGCTCGGTTACACTGAGGATGCAGTAGTAAGCTCTGACTTCCTTGGTTGCGCACTTACTTCTATCTTCGATGCAAACGCCGGTGTTTACTTGACCGACAACTTCGTGAAAGTAATTTCTTGGTATGACAACGAGATCGGTTACTCTAACAAGGTTCTCGACCTCATCGCTCACATGAAGAAAGTTAACGGCTAATCAATCGATAGTTTCTTTTGATAAAGATTATCGGGCAGGGATGGAGCTTGCTCCGTCCTTGTTCTGTTTTCTTATGGCTGGCTTTTGGATATTTTCTTTAACAAGTATGAAAAAAATTATTATATGTTTATTTGTCCTCTCTTCTTGCCTTATGAGCAAGGGGGAGACTGTGTGCGTATCAGATGAGCCGTTTTGGCTCGGTGGTGACATATCCGGAATGACGGCTGATGAGGCTCGTGGACGCTTCGTGAAGAACCGAGACGGTGTGCGAACCGAGACGACAAAGCTGATGAAGGATTACGGTATGAACGCAACGCGCCTGCGTGTGTGGGTGAATCCCAAGGATGGCTTTTGTTCTCCGCAGGATGTGCTTGAGATGGCAAAGCGTTCGCAGGCTTTGGGTATGCCGGTGATGATTGATTTCCATTATTCCGACTGGTGGGCGGATCCCGGTAAGCAAAACCCTCCGAAGGAATGGCTTGGAATGACACTTGAGCAGACGGAAAAGGCACTTGCCGATCATACGCGCCAGACCCTTACGCTACTTAAGAAAAATGGTATAGATGTGAAATGGGTTCAGGTGGGTAACGAAACAACCCACGGCTTTTTATGGCCGATGGGTCGTTTTGAGGAGAATCCTGAAAATTATGCCGTTTTGACAAATGCCGGAGTTAAGGCTGTGCGCGAAGTATATCCCGAAGCCGAGGTTATCATACATCTGGACAATGGTTTTGACCAGGCTCTCTATGACGGCGTGTTTGATTCATTGAAAGCGAATGGCGTGGAATGGGACATGATAGGTATGAGTGTCTATCCTTATTGGGCGATGGAGTCGGGATTGGAGAAAAGTGAGGTCATGACCCTTGTTGATGCCGTTGCCAACATCCGTCATCTTAAAAGGAAATATGGAACGGATGTAATGATTGTCGAGACGGGTGTCGACGGTCGTAATCCCGAACAGGGGAAAGAGTTTATATCGGCATTGATAAAGGCTTCAAAAGAATTTACTGATGGAGCCTGCAAGGGTGTTTTTTATTGGGCACCGGAATGGAATGCCGAGGAAGACTATCGTCTCGGAGCTTTCTCCCGCGATATGCCGACAATCATAATGGACGCATTCAAGGAAGCTTCTTCATCTGCCCGCTGAGGATAGAGCTGATATCAAAAGTGCCTTTGGCGCGGATGACACTGAATTCGAGAGGTTCGTCAGCGATAATTGTGATATCCTTGAGTTTATTCTTCCTCTCATCAATGTGTCCATAGATGAACGTAGCCTCCTCTCCTTCATGCACTTCAAGTATCAGTTCGCTCTTGTCGCTGTTGATGACATCTTTTACGCATTTAATCGCTTCTTTTCTTCCTCTCTTCCCTTCGCAATCGATAATGGTTACGCTTTTGAATCCATTAAGGATTTTTCCGGCATCATTGTCGCCGATAGAGGCAATAGGTCCGAGCATCCACCCGACACCTTTAGGAATGTGTAGAATGTCGATATTGTCGTAATCCTCAAGTGCTGAAAATTCTTTCGAACTTCCGCATGAAGTGCAGATTACCATGCATAAGGATATGAGGACTGAATATACACCGGTTTTCATATCCTTATTTTTTATATTGGTCGGTAAGAGCCTGAATGTCGACCTCACCCCGGATGTATACGATGGTGTATTCATCCGGTTCGTCGGATTCGATAAGTATGTCACGCATAACGTTTCCGTTTAGCATTTTCCCCGTGTATATGTTCACATTGTCTCCTTCATCTTGCGCGTTGAGTAATAACTCCAGATTGAGTTTTTTCATTTTTTCGGCAGCATCTTTTTTGACAATTGAGATTGCTTTTGGGGTGGTTGCGTTGATAATTTCCATTCCCTCGGGGTTTTTGATGAATTTCTGAATTTCTTTCATATCAGAATCGTTATCGGTCATTGAGAGGCCGAGGCGCATAGCTGCCTTGGAGATGTAGACGGTGGAGATGTCATTGTTGTTTGGATATGTGTTGAATACCCGGTTCTGCGACACCGCTGTGAGCGATATCGAAAATGCCATTACGGCAATGATCATAAATCTTAAAGCTTTCATAATACTTAGTTTAATTTTAATTTACTTTGGATTGAGGAATATATGTTTCTCAGATTGTCATCTGTGGATTCGAGGCAATTTGAGGCATATGCCATTTGTTCGCCGGCATGAGCGAGGGCTTTCATCCCCGCTTCTAAAGCTATCAGCTCTTCTTCTGTCAATTCTGTAATGCTTTCCGTTTTTGTAGCAGCTTTTGCAAGTGTTGATGCCGGAGGCGATGTTACGCCTTTAGCAGCCGGATGACACACATTAACTGATTGCTCCGAATTTTTAGCGTCATGGTTGTCTGCCGTGTGCTCAATTGAATCGGATATGGCGGGATTCTTGTCAATTGAATCGCAGGTTTCTAAAGAAGCTAATTGTATGGGGAGTTGGGTTGTATCAGGAGTTATACCGGTGGTAAAAGGAGCGAGCATGATAAATGCTGTAACGGCTGCCGCCACGGCAAAAGAGGCTATTACTGAAAAGCGCTTGCGCTGAGAGGCGACTCTGGATTTGTGATCAGAAATGAAGGTATTATCCACAGCCTTCATGATTCTGTCGGGAAGGTCTGAGGGAGGGACAGCATATTTCGACGAGTCGCTTAGGGCGGTAAATATTTTGCTGTCAGCTTCCATCTCTTCCGGAATTTCGGAGGTGGAAGAGAAAAACTCATAGAGGATATTATCCTCCTCCGGAGAGGTTGTACCTTCGTAGAACTTTTCAAGAAGGTGTTTTATGTATTTTATATCGGTAGCCATTGTGATAACTATTTAAGGAAGTGATTATTTATTTAATGAAAAATGAACGGAGTTTGCGTCTGCCACGACTAAGGATCTGTCGAGCGTTTGCGGGTGTGACTCCTAAAACTTTTGCTATATCGTCAGCCGAACAACCTGAATAAGCACTCATTTCAACAGCTTTTCGTTCTTTCTCCGGCAAGCGTTGGAGAGTCGCCGTTACTTCATTGAGTTCTAATGTTTCTTCCACTCCGCTTTTCTCCGTGGAGATTTCACGGGTGGTATCGAGTGGCATCTTTCTTGAAGACCGCATGGTTTCCGTGATGCAGATGTTGCGTATTGACGATAGGCAATATGCCATTGGAATCTTCGGAAATACTCCTTTGCAGACATTCTCCCAGATGCGGAGCATCGCTGTCTGCACTGCATCGGCGGCATCTTCCGGCGAACCGGTGATGGCAAGTGCCGCTGCGTACATTCTCGCATTGCAAGGAAGAATATTGTCAGTGAAATATTTTCTCGGGGTGATATTCATCTTTTTCTCGATTTAACTCGATTTTATCCATAAGACAAATGTAACATAAAAATGTGACACACCGATTCAAAAAAATCCCGATTTCGCTCTGCTTCAAACCACCCCACGCAAAAAAACTCCAACCACTAACAACCACACAACAACCACTTTTACATATACTCTCATAAAGATTTCATGTAT
>CAMYSW010000166.1:0-5741 GCA_947297425.1 uncultured Porphyromonadaceae bacterium | reverse complement strand
GTACATCATCTGGATGTGGATTGAGGGAGATATGGAGAACCGGCTTCTTGGTGCGTCCGGTCTTCGGCATGTAGTTTTTGAAATCCTCCACCATTTCCGGAATGCCGATTTTTCCGTCAGGTGGCACATAAATTTTATTGGTACAAAGAACGCGACCCTCCTCCTTGTTGATTTTCTCTCCGTTGTATGAGAGTGCGCCGTAGAGACTGCTGCCTACTGAGATTTTTGCGACCATTGGTTGCGCATATCCTCAGTAAGTGCAAGGACTTTGGCGGTGACAGCCGCCAGTTCCTTCGTTTCCTTTTCAAGACGGTAGAGCAATGTCATTGCCTTTTTCTCGGAGAATCCGACTTTGAGTTCTCTCACCACGATGTTATAGTTGACGCCGATATTACGGTATTCGGCAAACAGGGCTGAAAGTTTGGTGAGATAATCGAGCATTGTCTTGTCGATTTTATGCACCTTGAAAGTCTTTCCAAAGATCAGTCCCTTGATGAAAGTAGCCTTGACGCTCTCTCCGGCAAGCTCCATCATACGGATAAGTTTGTCAAATTCGAGGTCATCGAAGCGTAGCATTACGCAGTTGTGGCAACGGTTGGCGACCGTTGGACGCCCTCCTTTGTTGAAATTTTCTGCCATAACAGAACGGGATTGAAAGTGACGCATGGCGTTTTTGTAGCCGACGGCAGGTCTATTCAAGGTAAATGCGACTTCGGAGCATTTACCCAACATAGCAAGGTCGTTTTGTGGGTACCCGGTAACCCAAAACCTTTTCAGTTACTGAAAAGACATCTTGCTGTAATATATGACACAATACCACCTAATAATCAGCTATTTATAATATTTAAGGTGTACGAAAAGTGTACGATTGAAACGATTTATGGAAAATCAAATAAAGGTGATTAGCAATTTTTAAGAGGCGTTTGTTTTATTTAATTGACTTTCTTTCGATGGATTTTCCGAGGATTTGAGGCTCGGAAACACCGGCATTGAGAAAAAATCGTTAATTTTGCAGTCGGATTTAAGCCAATCAATTAAGGCTTTATGGCTAAGAAACAATATAGTAATCATAACATGAATTCGACACATAAAAAGGCGGCAAAAATCATTGGTAAAGTCTTACTTGCAATTGTGGGACTTGCATTACTTGCGTTTAGTGGATTGATAGTCTATTTCAAATGGTTCTATTCATCTGACGACATGGATACGAAAAGTTACTATGTTAATTCTTTGCCATTGTCAAACGATCATTTCCCTGAGGACTTTAACGAGATTTCCTCTATTGTAAAAGATAATTATTCGCTTGCTGAATACAAAAATCTGAATCTTGATTCTCTATGCGATTCATATGCAGCACGGATAAATGATATATCTTCACCGAAAGAATATGGTGAGATGCTTGAGGAATTTTTTGCCTCTCTTCAAGTAGGACATTCGTTCATCTACTTGAAGCATTATACTGTGGGTACTTTCCCGACGGTTATCCATGACTCTATTTTTATCAATAAGCCAAATTATACTATGACAAGAGCCGGACTTCGTGATAAAGATAGAGTCATAGCAGTCAATGGTGAACCAGTAATTGATTGGATGAACCGTAATGAAAAATATGTATCCGCCTCTACTCCACTTAATCGTCGGCTTTTCACTGCTGCCAATATCTTTAAGAGTCTTTCAGATACAATACGCAACTATACTGTCTGCCGTGGGAATGATACAATAGAGGTAAAGCTACCTTTGGTTACCAATGATTCTATACCTTCTTCCGTTTTAGCAAAGACGGACAGCAAAGTTTTTAATGATAGTATCGGCTATCTCGCCATTAACACAATGATGGATGGCGTCATTGAAAGTTTTGTTTCTGATTTCGAGAAAGTCAGCAATCTTCCATATCTTATCATAGATGTTCGCAATAACGAAGGTGGCAATAGTGGAAATGGACGAGAATTATGTCGATACTTCATACATAAAAATCAGCCTCATTGTATTGACCACAGAGATATGTTACCCGTTGACAATGCCTATAAAGGAAAGATTGTATTACTAACAAGCCCTATAACTTTCTCAGCAGCTGAAAGCTTTGTCATAGACATGAAAGAAAGCGGAAACGTAGTATTGATTGGAGAACCAACAGCTGGAGATACAGGGAATAGGCCTAAAACATTTAAGACTTCCAATGGAATGTGTTTCCGTATTCCGACAGCATCACCATCTGTTTCTCCTCAAGGATTTCCGTTGGAAGGAATTGGAGTTGCGCCAGATTATTTTATTTCTCAAACAGTTTCCGATTTCATCAAAAATAGAGATGCCCAGCTTGAGTTCGCAAAGCAATACTTGACAGCAAAATAATACGATAATTTCAAAATCCACCGAGAGAAATAAAAATTTCCCTCAGTGGATTTCTTTTTGGATTATATAGAGCGTCCTCGGCTTTGCCTCGGTTCTTTGGGTTGAAAGCCGAGCTTTTCAAGGAGTTTGCGGGCCATGTCGCGGAACCATTGGAACACATTTATTCCGTCGATTGTCAGTATGAATCGGTGCTTTTCTTTCGGGTCGCGTTCCAATTTAGCATATGAACCCTCCGTGCTGAATGTCTGATTGTGTTCCGATGAGAAAAGAGTGCCTGCAAATCCCACTTTTTCTTGGGCGAGGATTCTCTGCGTGAATCTGTCGGGAAATCCGATATGGGTGCAATATCGCCCCCACCTCAGCAAATCTTCAAGGTCGGGGAAATACCGGGCTATGTCAGCCTTGTATTTCTGGAAATCTCCGTTGGCTTCGTTGGAGAGTTTCTGCATTTGCAGCCGGGCAACATCATCGGAAAGTATTGATGATGTCGCCATGAGCGACTTGTTCTCGGCGGCGAGAGAAGAATTTGCCTCGGTCAGCCGGGTATTCTCGGAATAGAGTTCGCGGTTTGTCTGCCGGATTTCCTCGTTTACCTGCCTCAACTGCTTCTTTTGAGCGTCAAGGGCGATTGCGCTGCATTCAAGATGACCGACCTTGCTCTCCAACGATTTCTTCTCCTTGTCGAGTTTCTTTTTCTCGGTGGAGAGTTCGGCTACATCCTTTTCAAGTACGGCTTTCTCGCGCTGGCATTGGCGGTAGTATTCGTGTTGGTCGATGTGCCGTGCTTCCGAGCCTCGGACGCCTCGCTCCAATTCGTATTTCGCCATTGCCTCGGCATAGAGGTCTTGGTAGCGGCTCATCGCCTTACGCTCCATTATGTCATCGGCACACAGCCGGGGGCGGTTGGTCGGCTTGGTGCGGTAACGCTTCTTCACCGCCGCCTCCCTCGCTTTCTTCTTTCTTTCGGTGGTCACTATTGGAACGACCGCTATGTGGAGGTGCGGTGTGCGCTCGTCCATATGCAGTGCTGCGCCGACAACATTGTCGCTACCGAATGTGTCACGAACCCACTTGATGTTGTCGGCTATCCATTGGTCGAGTTTTCCGGCGTCGATGATTTTCTGCATACCCTCGTTGTCGGAGGTCATCACCATGTTGAGGCAGCGCACCTGCCGGTCGGAGATTTTCCGGGTTATCCCGGCGTTGGCTATGCGGTGTTCGACAGCCGCCGCAAGCCCGGTTATCCCGTCGGGATACTCGACCAGACCGTAGCGGTTGAGGTGCGTCCGCCTCGGGTCTGCGTTGTCGGGATGGGAGGTGCGCTCGATATGCTTGGCTATCGAGTTCAAAGACGAGTTCGCCTTGATGATGTGGAACACTGCGTAGCTCATAGGCGAACGAGTTTTTGTTGCGGAGCAATCGGGGTGTACGGCTTCACATTAAGCCGTTCCGGGGTTTCCAAAGGGATGTCACCCTTTGGCATATTGGGGATATTTTTAGCGTTGTCGCAGACAATGCGGCTCGAAAAATTCCCTAATATGCTAAGGAATTTCCCGCATGGATGTAATTTCCGTGCGCGGCAGCACGGATGGAACTGCTTCCCAAACGAGGGTCGCAGGGCGGTACACCACTGTAACAGATATAGTGGTACACCGAGAAAAAACATTGATTTCATCATTTCAAATTTAGGGATAACCCCGTGGCACTTTCGGCATTTTGGCACAATCGCCCGTAAGGGTGAAAATGCCAAAGTGCCAAAAATGTCAAGGGTAAATTTAGAATTTGGTGTATGTGCCGTGACTGTCGCGCGAGAAGAAAACGCCCCGTTTTTCACGCAGGAAACGCTTGAATGTCCGTTCCGGCATTCCGTTCTTGGAGGCTATCGCCACGCCCTCGGCGGTGGTGAATTTGTCGGGCAGTTCCGACATCACGGCAAGCTGCACATCGGTCAAACCGTCCTCGCCGATTATGCCCTGCACCTTTGCGGCTGTCACGCGGAAATACTCCGTCAGCCGGATTGAACGCTCGACGGTGGCGGTGTCTATCGCCTTTTTCTTCTTTGCTCCGGTAGCCCAATCCGCAACAGCCAGCAGGAGGCAGAACCTTACGGCATAGATTTCGAGTTTGCTCGCTATGGCGGTCTGCGTGTCGCTTTCATCGGCGTTGCATTTGTCGGTGTACTCGTTCTGCCATTTTACAAGGCGGTCGAACGCTTCAGATGCAAACAGCACATTCTCCGGAATTATATTGCCGTTGGTATCGGTTGCCGGAACAATATTCGTCAGCTTGGAGATTATCTCACGCCATGCCGCAACGATGTCGAATGAGGGTGTTTTTCTCTCGCTGTTCCATTTCACTTTGGATTGGTCGTCCGGCACGACAAAGAGGAAACGCTCCATGAAGCCGTTAGCGTTGCGGTTTCCGGCGGCGAGTTCGCCCAGCACTTTGGGCTGGATCGTACCGATGACGCACAGGAACGGATTGGCGATGAACACACCGCTCTGACTGCTCTTGCGGTCGGACATGGCTACCTTGTGGTTGAACACCGACATCCAGAACTCCGATTCGGAGCCGTTGTTGTAGCGGTTGAAGTTCTTGAACCATGCGGCGAGTTCGTCGGCATAGAGGCACAGCCCCCTCGGATTTTCCGAGAGTATGCGGTGGACTGCTTCCGGGGTTACATCCTGCATGGTGAACCGTATGCGCCTCGGCTCGGTGGGGTTGGTGTCGTAGCCGTTGGCGGCTCTCTCTTTCGGCGGCAGTTCCATTGCCGCCCCGTAACGTTTCATCGCCTCGTTGAAGATTGCCGACTGCTCCGCGTCGAAATCAATCAACGGCTGCATGGCGAAACTCAAAGGGTGGCTCTTGTTCGCTCCCGGACGACCGACAAGAGCGACGAAAAGAATGCAATACTCCTGCCAGCAGGTATTGTATTCGACCTTGTGGGTGTTGCCTATTGCCGCCGACATAGCCGTGAGCATTGACATGGCGAGATAGTCCTTCGGGAAACCGAGAGTGACGTTTGCCTCGTCGATTATTTCACGCACTTTCTTGGGGAGTACATCGAGAGGGAAAGGATTGCCGATGTTTATCTTTTCGGCGGTATCTTCCTTTTTCATCGTTTACCCCCTTTCTGCGCTGTGGATACAAGCACTCCGATTGCGTTGCCGTCGATAAGCCGTGCCTCAGCCCATTGCAGGAGTTCGGATTTACGGAAATGGAGCTTTGATCCGAATTTCTGGAAAGGGATTGTTCCCTTGCTCGTTTCCTTGTAAAGCTGCCCTCTCTTTATGGGATAGCCGTTGGCATTGAGAAAAGCCAGCGCACCGTTCATGTCGAGCGATTCACATTCTGGTTTCGCTGCCTCTGCAGCGGTTGAAGCAGATGCTTCC
>CAMYSW010000165.1:0-5741 GCA_947297425.1 uncultured Porphyromonadaceae bacterium | reverse complement strand
GAATGTAGAGCCTTTGCCTTCTACGGAGTCTGCTCCAATCCGCCTGTCCGGCTTGGCTACGACAGTTTGGGAGATGGAAAGTCCTGGTCCGGCTCTCTTCTTGTCTTTGTTCTGCTTCACGAAACGCCCGGACACGTCCGGCAATTTGTCTGCCGGGATACCTGTTCCGATATCTCAAGAAATAAAGTTCGGTGTCTCTCGCCTCATATTCTTTGGTGTGTATCAACTCTTCTTCCGTTGTTTTAGCTTGATGAATATGGTCATAAAGATATTTTTTTCTTTTACTATAAAAAAAGTGTTGAACAAATATCTTGCTATTTGTGTTATATTAGTTAGAAAACCAATTAAAAATACGAACGTTATGAAGAAGTACATTTGCACGGTCTGTGAATATATTTACGACCCCGAACAAGGAGATCCGGAAAGCGGAATTGAACCAGGAACTGCGTTTGAGGACATTCCAGATGATTGGACTTGTCCACTATGTGGAGTCGGTAAAGAAGATTTCGAACCGTACGAAGGATAAAAACAGAGAGGGAGAGAATTTATTATGTGGAAATGACCGGATGCGATATGTGTCCGGTCATTTTTATGCCCGCAACTCGTTTATCTCGGCATTGGCGCATCATGGGTCATGACTGCTTATATAGACTATGCGGTAGGTCATGCCACATCGGAGGTGTCTACACTCCTTGCAGGTTATATATCCAATGTAACACCCGCTATGATGCAGGCTTACAATGGTAGTTATCCGGCGCTTGAACAACCGATAAAACAGAATCAGACAAATACGCAATCATGCCGCTAATGGGAAGAAGATCTGTTACCGATGATACTTGTTTCGGAGTTATACGAAGTTTGTTCTGATGTTTTCGACAGCACTGAGACTCAGTTCCATTCATCACTCAACCTCCACGGCAAACATGAACCTATAAAGATACGCCACAAGCAGAAAATCAAGGCTTGTTATCTCATATCGAAATTATACGAAATTGTTCCGGCCAAGCACAAAGCGGCGTGGCGTGAGGATATTCTCGCTCATCTTGATATTCAGTGGAGCTACTATGAAAAGAAGTATTGTAATGCACATACACAGACACCACAACCACTCATGACCAGCAGTAATTTTGTAGTGTCCGAGAGATACTTGGATACGCTCTACAAAAGGGCGGTAAGTACAACTCTAAATAACACTGCGTATGACAAAAGACCAGTTACTCAAACTTTCTCTCTGGCAGTACACCGGAGAACAATTTTTAGAATTACTTGACTCTCATTTTGTCAAGACCACGACCGCAACCGAAAACGTGACCTCTGACGAAAATGTTGCCACCACAGCAAAGCGTTGGCTCGTTTATGGAATCAACGGACTCTGCGAACTTCTCCAGTGCAGTAAGGCTACCGCACCGCATTGGGGCTATGTCTTCTTTGTAACCCTACTTCTCGCCGCCGGAGGTTTCGACTATGGTTTCTTCTACCAACTTAACGAAAACTCCACTCTGAAAAATGTCGAATGGCTCTACCGCAACGAAAGACTTTTATGGGAAGACAAACAACAGGAAAATCTGCTGCGCCGAGAAAAAATCTTTGCAGCCGGCACACAGCAGGAACAAGGCTTCTATAATCTGTTTCTCTATTTCATTGTTGCTAATACAACGGAAATAACAGTCTGCACTTTGACCCCGTCGAATCTTCTTGCAGAAACCGAATGTATTGCTTGCGATGTTCTTGAAAAACGGTTGACTAATCGGATTATACATTGTGCTAAATTGGTCAAAATATTTACTTATTTTTTGGAAAGGGGCTTAATGGAGTATCGATGATGAAACATTCTTTTTGCCACTAAGTTCTCCGGATTGATTTACTTTCTTTCCGTAATTAAATGTATAGGTAACAGTCAGGGATATTCGACGATGATAATCGGAGCCTAATTGTGTCACATTGCTGTCGTACCAACTGGTAGTCAAGGTGTCTTTGCTGATTCCCCATGAAGACTGGAACGGGTTTATTATGGATAATTGTAGATTCCAGTTTTGGACGGTCCATCCCGCACTGAGCGAGTAGCTATTAGTCATTCTGCGCAAATATGCATTTTCTCCATCAACATAACTGTTGCGGGAATCATAATAAGCATTGAAGAAGAATTTTCCGAGAGAGTAGTTTACATTGAGGCTTATCATAAACGGGTAATGTGATATGCTGTTACTTCCGGTTGTATTGTAAAGCAGCAATCGCGGAGAAACTGAAATGGACAGGCGTCCTTCAAAAAACTTTCCGGTGAGGCTTGCGCCAAGCTGGCCATGATTGTAATCTCCGTCATTCCTATATTTCTTCAACATCATTCCGTCGGGGGCATCAGGAGTATAAACTGCAATCTGTCGGTTTGCAATGCGGAACACTGTCGCATAAGCCGAAAACTGCCACTTATTGCATGGCAACCATGTATAACTCAGAGCTGCCGATGTATTACGCGAACATTTCAAGTCGGGATTGCCGGATACATACATCAGTTCTGATTGCTGTATTATATTGGGATTCCTCATTGTGACATCGGGTGAGAATGTGGCATACTGGAACCACAGATTGACCGAATGCTTCTGATTAGGAGCATACTGCACGTTGACGTGGGTAAACGGATAACGATCGTCCATCGTCTTATCATTAATATAATTAGACTCGAATGCGTAGCCTCTGTCGATACTTCCTGATACTTTCCGAAAATTCAGTGACATACCAACGGTTATGCCAGTGAAAGTCTGACGAAAGCGATTGACAGCATTGCTCGAACCGCCATAGTCAATCTTTGTACAGCCTCCCCCGGAAGATATGCTTGAAAACAATGTAAATCTATCGGACAATGATTTGTTGACCTGCATTGTACCTCGCAAAAACCAGGAGCCCTCATCCGCAAAATTTTCGATAGATTCGGCTCCCGCAGCATAATTTGAGGTCGTGTTGTTCTTGGCAAATTCAGTCTGAAAGTTTCCGTTAATAGCCCATCCTCTGCCAAGAGCCGCATATAGTTCGCTATCCCAGCTTATGGCATTGTTTGTCGAGGGCGATTCTGCGTAAAATGTTTCTGAAGGGTATTGACTTGAAAAATTGACATAACCTGACGTGCGATTTATCGGAGTATTGATTCGACGGTACGAAACGAGATTTCGGAATGTGAAATTCGTACTCCTGTTCCACGATGCCCTTAAAGCCGAGTATAGACTCCGTTGGTGCTTATGCCCCGTCTCTGTGCCACTCTCGCGTTTGATAGTGCCCGATTCCAGTCTATAGGTCTCATCGGATACCGAACCGATATGAGAATTATAGTCATAATCTCCCGACACCATCAGATCGTATTCTATTTTTCGATAGGCAAACTTTGAATACATCAAAGCCTCTCCTCTGCGTATCATGAAGCGTTCTTTGCCGCTAAGCTTTGTATAACCTCCGTAAGTATAAGAATGAGTGATGAAATTTACAACGTGTTGCGCACGCTGAAATCGCGGATCTGTCGGAAAGTCAAGATACTCCACACGCTTCACGTCATTCGGATTCAGACCGCTCACATCTCCATCTGTTGCAGGATGAAAGTTGATAAAAAGGCTGACGCCCTGATTGTCGGCCGTTTTTACCGTCTCCGCTATCGGATTTACGCTCAGCTGCGGAATGTTCATTCTCGAAAGCAATGAAACTCCGTCTGAAGCGGTTAACTTCTGATTTGCGGTAGGAATATATACTGTTTTTGTCGCACTTGTACGTTGAGCATCGGCTACAACGGTTATCTCTCCGAGTTCTTTGACTGTTATTGTGTCTGGCTCGGTTGTCTGCCCCTGTGCTACGAAAGGGAGCATTATCAATAGTAATATATAATGTTTCATGCTGCGAAATTAGATGGGGCTATCTTATTCAATCCTTATTCTCCCTTATTTAGTCTTAATCTTGCAATGCGAATATCCAATGATTGGCAGACTTTTAGTAACTTTGTATTGATATGAAACATTTTAAGCTGATACTTACCTTAATGCGTATCATAGTTGCGATTCTGTTTGTTGCCAACGTGATATTCATGATACAACTTTATAACTCTATAAAAGAGCGATATATAAACGATGTCGAACAATGTCTGAGCCGGGCCGACCAAATTGAGACGGTTGATCGGATAATTGATGCCGGACTCGTGGGGGATGATGATGTGGTGTGGATCCAGATTGGTTTACAGAAATCTGATGTCGGTTCAACTATGAACGCTGAGCAATTACGAGAAATGGATTACTCACAGAGATTTCGACGTGTTGACAAACAGATTATGTCTATGATTGCCCAACATCTTCATGATGACCATTATGTCAATCGATTAAAGAAACCTGATATCCCCAAAATGGAAGAGGCATTCCGCCGAGACCTGAATTTCTCCGGTTATTATCCCGCAGAGGTGCATATCGTGGAGCCGGGCGCGACTTTAGAATATTCATCGGATTTATGGGAAATTATATATCGCATAAACAATGACATTGCATATTACGCCTATATATCCCCATTGACAAACAATATTATAAGAGAGATGGGAGGCGTAATAATGACTTCCGCTCTTATAGCGTTGGTATTGACATTCGGATTCTGGTATCTTCTTCATGTGATAGCCCGACAGCGCACTATCGAGGAGATGAAGGATGACTTCACCAATAATATGACACATGAGCTGAAGACTCCCATTGCAATAGCATACGCAGCAAATGATTCCCTGTTGCAATTCCCTGATTCGAGCGATGAGGTACGGACAAAGAAATATCTTACAGCTGCACTTGAGCAATTGTCAAAACTTTCAGGGTTGGTAGAAAGCATTCTCGCCATGAGCATGGAACGTAGAAAGCATCTGACAATGGCTAAGGAGAAGATAAACCTAAAAACTTTTCTGGCATCCATTATTGAACAACAAAAACTTAAGGCACCAAAACCATGTGAAATAATATTGGAATGTCCGGAAGATGGAGTTGTCGAGGCTGACACCACACATTTTTCAAATGTAATTGCAAATCTTATTGACAACAGCATAAAATACTCTGGAGATTCCGTAAATATAGCAATAAATGCCGATTCGACTAAACTGTCCATATCAGACAACGGCATAGGAATTCCCGAAAAGTCGATCCCAGACATCTGGAGTAAATTCTACCGTGTCCCCCACGATAACCGGGTCGACATCAGAGGATACGGTATAGGTCTGTTTTATGTCAAATCCATTGTTGACAAACATGGATGGGAAATAAGAGTGGTAAGCCGACAAGGAAAAGGTAGCACGTTTGCTATTAAATTTTGAAAACAATGAGCAACAGGATACTATTGGTAGAGGATGACACGACACTCTCGATGATTATTTCAGAAACATTGCAACGCGATGGATTTGATGTGTTGACAGCGGGCGATGGAGAAGAAGGTCTGCGAAAATTCACACGATATGGAGTCGACCTCATAATTGCAGATGTGATGATGCCTCGTATGGATGGCTTCGAGATGGGACGTAAGATCCGACAAATAAGCCAGAATGTCCCGTTGCTATTTTTAACAGCAAAATCAGAGATTGATGATATTGTCGAAGGATTTGAACTTGGCGCCAATGACTATCTTAAAAAGCCGTTCAAGATGCTTGAATTGATAGTTCGCATCAAGGCTTTGCTCCGCAGAAATATTCGAGATTATTGCTGTCCGGTAAAACTTTGACATGATAGGAAATGGACTATTTTTATCTC
>CAMYSW010000164.1:0-5765 GCA_947297425.1 uncultured Porphyromonadaceae bacterium | reverse complement strand
ACCCGGAGCCCCGACACATCTCTTGGCGTAATACACCCTGTAATTCATGTCGATCTTCCGCCATTCCCCACGAAAAGGAAAATTGAAGACCAATATATCGCCACGTTTGAATTTCCGGAATCGGGGCATACGGCGGATCTTTATATCTTCACCTGCGGCAGCATCGAAAATATCAAACAGACGCGCGCCCGTAGTCACCTTGTCTACCAACACCTTGTCTCCGGGCTGCAGCGCCGGCAACATCGACTCGGAGGGGATATTGAAAGATGCGAAAAGAAACAGATGCCAGATAACAAACAGAAAAAAGCCGATGCTGGCAACGAACAGCACGTTCTCCACCCACTTCCCTGCCTTGCTCCACCGGCGTTTCCATTTCTCATCCATAAAGCAATTACAACTCTGCGAAAGACATCCAGGCTGCCCTCTGTTTAGACATAATTTAATTTACAAAGATAGCGAATTGGAATATAACATCCAAAATAAAAATCTATCATTGCTTTCTTTTGGCATATTTTACATACATAAGCATCAGCCGTTTATAAAAATTGATTTCATAAAAATCTATCATCGAAATAACGCGTCATAACATCGGTCAATCTTACGGCTGGATTTCCGGAATTTAGACCTTACTCGTATCTGACAAGGTGAAATATCTCGTTACCTTCATTATCTATCGAATTTATGATCGCAATGAACCGGTCTTGTTCATCAACACAGAAAGTATTTAAACCCTCAGGAACATGTATGATCGACTGTGGCACGCCATCCCAGTCAACCTTTACTATATGCGATTCAACAAGGTCATACCCCCGATTATCCTCAAGGGGCATTTCTTTTAAACGTCGCAAATAAACGCCGTTCCCGGAAGCATAGCCCGGTGCATATCTGATATAGCCGGCAGGTGACAGATCAAAAAATTTCTTTATGCTTTCATTAATATCAAACCCATCGCCCGATAAATTTACACTCTTAAGAAGATTCCCTTTGAAATCGTATACATAATACATGTCGAAATAATATTGAGAAACTACGATACGGTCCTTATTTCGATTGGCGTTTATAATGGAGGAAAGGTAGGATGGAGATCTTTGGAGCATTTTCATAGACTCTTCCGATAGTTCAAAAGGATATGCTACCGGTTTCTGATCATTTGCTTCTATATCTGTAATATTAAAGAGATTATCGAATTTCATGATAGTATGTGAAACAGCCGTATCCCCCCAATAATTAATAGAGCCCTCTTGCATAAGTATCTTAGGCATTCGCGTTTTCCTAAGCATAAGACTATCGGCATAAACTGAAACAATCTCATTCAGGTTGCCGTCATATAAGCAAAGACCGCCATCTGCCGAAACATAATGGTTGTTGAAGAAAGAGGGAGATAAAACATCATTCGGACCATTTCCCTTTATCGCTAAAGGTTTAATCTCCTTGGTATCCATGTCCATTACTTTGATTACCGTATCCTGTTGCGCGAACAGCAATACCAGTTTATCTCCATGTTTTTCTACCCTTACGGGATAATCATGCGAAAAAGAGTAAAGCGTGTCAACTGGCTGCAACTCTTTAATATCAACGTCAGAAAACTCCTCATTTAGAACATCCATTTCAAGCTTTGCCACTTTACTCTGTTTGTTGCAAGCCGACAACAACAAAACCAAAAACAGTAATCCATAAAAGGATACTAACATTTTTTTCATTTCTTTGATGTTTTTGAGGTTCATTAAAATTATGTTATTTAAATTTAATTCGCATAGTCTGCTATGCTCTTTCTTCAACTTTTTGTATTCTATCGCAGACACCTCTTTCTATGAATAGAATTATCCTCTACTATATAAGTCACATTTCAAAAAAAAATCTATAGGTGAATTTGGTAAAAAATATTAAAATTTATAAACAAGCCAGGTTTCCATAACAAAGCTTGCAATCAAATTACGACTTACCCTCTTCAAACGATTAATATCTATTCTTTTATCCTCCAATCACTTACAACCACGGAACAACCACCTCAAGATGCAAAAAAATCTTTTTTGAGAGTAAATGTACAAATGGCTGTTATGTGGTTGTGGGTGGTTGGAGTTGTGAATCCTTGAGTGAATTCTTCGAATCAGATTTTGACTCTTCCATTCCAATCCATATTCATTATTTAGCATCCAACCACTTACAACCACGGAACAACCACATCAAAATATATTAAAAGGATACCTTATAACCCTTCTTATCATATTCATAACCACTATATCAATATTAAATTACCCAATTATTTTAAGAATCCGTGGAAGACAAGCCTCTCCGGATTATTCCGTTCCTTGAAAAACACATCTACATAGCGGTAAAACTGTTGAGGAACGCTATCTGCGACATAACATACGATTATGTCCATGTTATTCCCACTCAACAAAGTATCAGTCTCAGCAACGGCAGATATACAATGACATGACGGAACCATCTCCTGTATTGTTAAGGTTTCTTTATCTGTATTTATCAAGCGAAATTTTTTTGAGATGGTGTCACCTTTATTAACAATTCCAAGACTTTGAACCGGCTCATAACACAAAGGTTTATTTACAACGGCATCAAAGCTATCCGTACCATCTTGATTGAATATGATTCCTTTATAAAACTCTTTTATTTTAGGATTGTCTACAGGATTGCCTATGGCGAGCACCTTATTGTTACCATCAAGAAGAAATGTTTGATAATCTGACTTTTCAGGCAGGACATTCATAGCATAATAATCTCCCCTCGAATCTATTGCCACGGGATGATTGAAATTATTTTGTTTAAGTAACGTCTCAACAACGACCTTTTCGTCCGTGTTTATTACCATCAAAAAATTGATTGCAACATCAGGTGAAGATTTTAATTCATTAATAAATTTATCCCAGCTTTTTAATTTCATTTTACAGCTGGTACATCCATCTGAGTCAATATATGTCACAATCTTGAAATCTGCATTGAAAAAATCATAATCGATAAAGTTACCGCCAACCCGATACTTCAAATTTGAAGGAATTATAATTTCTTTACCTACCCATTCCTCAACAACTTTCCTGTGATCCTTATCAATTGTTGTACAAGAAGAAATTAATGGTATTATGGCAATAATTGATAAAAACAATTGAAACACATTATTCATAAACATAGGTAAATTAAGCAAATAACAAAGCACAACTAAGAACTTGTATTTCAATGTCACACATGTTACTTACTATTAATAATATTTCTTTGTGGAAGTTGGAAGCTATATATCAAGAACTGCGATTTATCATCCGTTTCTATAGGAATAAACCGGATTCCATAATATCGATTCCCATATTTACCAAGCAGTTTAAAATATGATGGCATCAATTTTTCTATAATCAGGTCATTGTCTCTATAGACCTGCATGACTGTCACGCCTGAAGAAAAATCTTTCATTGTGGTCCTAAACAATAATTGAGACTCGTCATCATAATACAATCCGGTATTGACACCAACTTCTTCAATATCTGCCTTAAAATTTTCTATAGACACATCAAATCCTTTCGTATAATTACGATTTATACCTTCCGGCTCAAAACCGAATGTATTAATAAGATCTCCATTTAAATCATAACGATATATTAATGAATCCGGAGCATGATTCACGAATATTTGTGAATCAGCTTTATCAACAGCATAGTCGAAAAACTCAAAAAACGGCAGAGGGCTATCAGAATAAAAATCTGGAAATGATCCCCACAGATTTTCAATCTTAAGAGTGTTAAGATTCAATTTACCCAATATTTTGCCTTTCTCATATCGCGTTTTCGAAGTTTCACTAAAATTACGGTTAATTAAAGATAATGGCACAAGAATAGTTGAATCATCGATACAAGTTAACTTCATACCGAAATCACTCATTTCCAAAGGAGTATAATTAGAAACCGAAGAATAGTCATTTTTTGCAGGTTTGTCCCACCCCAAATCAATACGACCCTTGTATTTCACCATTCCTTTTGTGGATATAAACTCATATATTCCATATGAAGAATCAAATATCCACATTGCTGTGTCTCCTGGATTAACAGGTGTACCATACATTATACCTACCATTTCGTTTGGTCCTTGTCCATATCCCGAATAAGTACAATTTAAATCTCCATTAATTCGATCATATGAAAAAATCTTGCAATATAATTGATCTACAAACATAATGGTAGAATCTAACATTACAAAATTACCTCTGAGACTGGTAGTATCTGCGTTCGCAGCTACACTATCAATCTCTAAATTCACATTATATGGTTTACGGCTTCCCATATGGGAAGCCGTTTTTACTCGTGAGCAACTGCATGCCAGCATACTCACGAGTAAAAATATAAATAGCTTCTTTCCCATTTTTACTTAACGACAGTTACTATCATAATTGGAGCAAGGGTTACCTCCACAATATGATCCAGACGCATTTGCGGAACACACATTAGAAGTGAACCATTTTGTTTTGCAGAAACAAGATACTGTTTGGGAGCCACCTTCTCCACTGGACAAAGCCTCTATGTTGGCAAACTCTAAGTCATTTAGATTGTTTTCAGGATTGAAATAAACATATCCCAATCCAATTCCAACGGAAACTATGGCAATTGCCAATACTAACACTTTTTTCATTTCTTTAATGTTTTTAAGGTTAATTAAAATTGTGTTATTTAAATTTAATTCGCATAGTTTGCTATGCTCTTTCTTCAACTTTTTGTATTCTATCGCAGACACCTCTTTCTGTGAATTTCTGTGAATAGAATTACCCCTATACTATATAGGTCATATTTTAGTAGATGACAAAAATTAATTTGTAAAAGTTCTTAAAAATTAGTAATTTAAAGAAAAAGTTTGACCGCTTTTTTTACATAAAAATCACTAATTCCAAGGACTTGGTCAAAGTTAATCAAATCCTCCCGATTATGCAAGAGCATTTTGGACAAAGTTTGAATCTGGTACGCATAAAGCTCAGAAGAAAGGCGAAGTCACTTGTCAAGTATGGCTTGGAAGAGATTGCAACCATACTCATGTGACCGGCTTATACCACTAAATTCGATGTTTTTCAAATTTTTTGTCATGTCGTACTTAAAAGTCACATTTCAAAAAAATCTATAAGTGAATTTGGTAAAAAATATTAAAATTTATAAACAATCCAGGTTTCCATAACAAAGCTTGCAATCAAATTACTACTTACCCTCTTCAAACAATTAACATCCATTCTTTTATCCTCCAACTTCATTTATTACCAGGGAGTTCCCGGGCAGCTCTTGTCACCGCCTGCGTTACATTGCCAATAAGAGGGATTAATGTATTTGACATACCAAAGACCATTGCCGCTCTCCCCGCTAACAAGCGCTTCGACATTCGCCATCTGTATGTCTGACATTGCATCTTTCTGTTGCGCGTTTACTTCCACGTAAGCAGAAACTCCCAGAAGCGCCACTACGGCAGCGAAAATGATTCTCTTTTTCATTTTTGAAATAGTTTAAATTTTTAATGTAATTTATTTTACGAATCCGTGGAGGATGAGTCTCTCAAGATTCGGTATTTCTCTTTGAACCGGACACCGACATAGCGGTGGAACTGCTAAAAATTGTATTGGCAGAAGTGGCAGCATTGACAAAATCAATAAAAGATCTGTCTCTTTAGAGAATGATCATATTCAAATATTCTCTCATCTTTGCCACCTGTGTGGTTTTTTAGGTATAATAAGGCACCTTTGGGTATCCTATAGTGCAACACATCAGTTTGAGTCTTCTGTTTTCCCA
>CAMYSW010000163.1:0-5823 GCA_947297425.1 uncultured Porphyromonadaceae bacterium | reverse complement strand
CTCATATTGGGCAATGATGCCGGGTATTTTCTCCAAAGCGTTGACGAAGTTCATGCCATTCTTCTCGTCCATTGCACCCTCGTCGATGGTTCTCGCTCCGAGTGCGCCGGCAATGTCCTGCTGTATCTCCCCGAACTTTTGGCTCTTTTGAGGGATAAGCGTGTGGTCAAGCTGAAGCACGACGTGTTCTGGCTTGGCATACCTGCCGACCGTTTCAATGAGCTGCTTGTCAATGCCGGCTCGTTGCACGACATCTACCGCTCCGCCATCTTTCATCACTTCAAGAAGGTCTGGCCCGTTCAGGTTGTTTACTATGGCGATGACCGGGAACGTGAATTCCTCAGTCTTCTGCCAGTTGATTTTTCGCCCTACGGCTCAAGGAACTCCTCTTTGGCAGAGCCGTCTGGGAGTTTGCAATCCGCGACAATCACTGCGCCGGGGGCAGTTTCTCTCTTCGAGAGCGGCAAGCCGATTACGCCACCTCGTCCTTTGCAGCCTCCATCGTCTCAACGGTTATTGGCTCATAGCCGGACTTGACAAGCAAGCCCGCCATAAGCCGACGGTCGGATTCGTAGGCATCAACAATGAGTACCTTGTTCATCGTAAAATTAATTTAACATTGATATTTATTAATTAATAGTCCCCGACAAAAATGCCGAGGACTGCATGATTAGTGTATAGAGTTTCGACAACTATTGAATTGTTATCGCCTCGGCGAACTTCTTTTTATCACTATCGAAAAATCTGACAGAGATGGATTCTATCAGTTCCTTGATATAATCCTCTTTCGATACTTGGGGATAGTACAGAAAGGGTCGGAACTCGCTTTCGTGGGAAAGAAATCCTATACGGTCAAGTTCTCTTACTACTGTCGATATTGTGTTGAAATGCAGGCTCTCGTCAATCAGTGGAATAAGTCGACTAACTGTCATAGGTCCGTATTCCCAAATGAGTGACATTACCTGTTCTTGTCTGTTTGATAACCGTTTCATTCCGTGCTGAATCTTGAATTGTCTGTATTCTTTTCAATATTCGGGGAGCTGAATCCTTTTCCCGAGTTGAATTTGTATGTCACGCCAATTTTTGCCGACAGATATGTTTTCGTGAAAGTAAAACGGTTGTAACCTGATGATTCAGTTCTGATTTTACTTTTCCGTTGCATTATGTTTTCAAGACCGACCGATACCGACCAGTGCTTGCCAAACTGTTTCTGTAATGTCGGATTGAGATTCAGAATCGGGAATACAGTGATGTTGCCAATCTTCATTTTGGAGTTGTAGAAGCAACTCATCGTAAGGTTAAACCCTTTTGGCAATAAAAATGTGGTGCTTGCCACAAGCTGAAGATAACCGAACGTGTAAAATGAATCCTTGTCTGAGAGTTTCTGAGAGGTTATCATATTATTACTGTCCGCTAAACATTTTTCAATCGCTCAAAAATGTTTAGCGGACAGTAATAATTAAATTTGCACCATGAAAAACGAAAAGCAAAAACTTACATTAGATGACGGCAATATTGTCGATGCTCAGACTCCGCTGATTGTTTCAGCAAGTCGAGCCACCGATATTCCGGCGTTCTACAGTAACTGGCTTTTCAATCGTCTCGGCAAAGGGCATGTAAGATGGCGTAACCCCTACAATGGCAAGGATTCATACGTTTCTTTTGACAATACCAAATTCATCGTATTCTGGTCGAAGAATCCTGCGCCGCTATTTCCGTTCCTGCCAATCTTGAAACAAAAAGGGATTGGTTGTTACGTCCAATATACACTTAATGACTACGAGGCCGAGGGATTAGAGCCGAGTGTTCCACCTTTGCACGGGCGAATTGAAACATTCAAACGTCTGGTTGATGAATTGGGCTTAGGTTCAGTCGTTTGGCGATTCGACCCGTTGATTCTGACAGACAGAATTTCGGCAGAGGATTTATTGCATAAAATCAGCAATATAGCAGGCGAATTACGCGGATATGTCGAGAAACTGGTGTTTAGTTTTGCTGATATATCCTCGTATCGCAAAGTCGGTCGGAATCTTTCCGAGGCAGGGATAAACTATCATGAGTGGTCGGAGGACGAAATGGTTGAATTTTCACGCAGACTGGCAGATATGAAGCTCGGTCTCGAACTTGCGACCTGCGCCGAAAAAGTTGATCTGTCAGAATTTGGAATCAGTCACAACCGCTGCATAGACCCGGAGCTGATATGCCGATTATCGCCGGAATTAGAACCTTTGATACGCAATTCTAAAACAGACAAAGGCCAACGCTCACTCTGCGGTTGTATCACATCAAAGGATATTGGGACTTACAATACCTGCCCGCACGGATGTGCATACTGCTACGCCAACACGTCCCCTTTTTCCGCCCGTCAGAATTACCTTATGCACCAACAGCTCCCCGACAACGATTCAATTATATGAAACAGACATCAGCATTTCATTTTATCCCACAATTCAATGCCTCTCGATTATCGTTTGACGATGTTGTGGAGTCTGTGAAACAACATATCAACTCACTTTCAGAGAATAAACAAAAGAAGCTGAAAGATGAGTTGGGAAACGGCCTCGCCAACCTCACGACTAAAGAGCAGCTTGATATGTATATATCTTCTTACGGAGAAATACATAGACAAAAGCTTCAGATAGCGTATGACCGCATCCCACATAAGGTATGGTCAGAAGGAAGTATCTCTGTCGTTGACTATGGTTGTGGCCAATGTATTGCAGAAATGGTGTTGTCTGACTTTCTTAAGAACCATTATATTGACAACGATAAAATATCCGATTTCACTGTAATCGAACCAAGTAAAGCTTCACTGACGCAAGGATTACAATATTTGGAGCAGTTCTATGAAAACTCTAAAATAACAGCATATAATGTCTCTGCCGGACAATTGACAGAAGACGATATACGTCCGCAATCTGATACGGTAATCCATCTATTCTCGAATGTTTTAGACATCATTGAGTTTGAACGTCACAACATTGCCAGTATTTTAAATTCAGATATGAGTCACAATCATATTTTAGTATGTGTCAGTCCTTTTTATCAAGAGAATGGACGAGGCGCACTCATGGATGAGTTTGGCAATATGTTACGTGGCATGAGATGTGAATATAAATTAGAGAAACACACTGATGATTGGAAAAACCCATTCAGTTGCCAGGTACGCATATTTGTGAGTGCTTATTATTAGAGGTTGTTTAAAAACGATTGTTAACGGAAGTGAGTTTTCGGAGAGTAATGACGACAGCAGCAATCATAAGCATCTCATTTGCTGATTCTGTCGTTTCCTCGTAATTTCGACATAGCCTTCTGAAGTTTTCAACCCATGCGAAAGTTCTCTCCACAACCCATCTTTTCTTTGCCGGGACAAACTGACCGGAATAATTTGAATGTGTGATTTCTACATCAATCTCAAAATCATGTCTGGCCTTCTCTATGAAATTACCGCGATAGCCTCTGTCGGCATATATGCGTTTTATCCAAGGGAAGGCAACGACAAGCATTGCCAGAATGGCATAAGCGGATTTGGAATCATGGATATTGGCAGGAGTAGTGGAAGCCTCCAGGATATCCCCGTCCTTGTCCGTTATAATATTGCGCTTCACCCCTTTAACCTTCTTGTTGCCGTCAATCCCCTTTTGGGAACGCGGCAACGCCGAACGGGAGCTTTCGCTGTCAATCGCACCGATTGTGGGTTGCGGAGATTCGCCTCTCCGAAGTCTTACCGCCTCCACAAGACTATCCTCAATCTCGGCAAAGGCATCCATCGCCCCCCAACGTCGGAAATAGTAGTATACTGTCTGCCATTTGGGGTACTCCTTGGGCAACAGTCGCCACTGGCAGCCGCTGACATCTATGAAGATGATGGCATCAAGTATGAGAAAAAAATCATATTTGCTGCGCCAATTGTCCATGAGAATTGTTCCTCTTATATACTTCTTTTGAGCATCAGTCAAATCTGTAAAATCCAATCAGCAACAGCAGCCTGCCAACATTGTCGTCACTTCCGATTCTCCCGACAAATCACAAAACAGCAAAGAGTCAATGGTGGCCGAACCGAGGCACCAGTACCAATCACCTTTACCTGTTCCACTACCAAAATACCGCCCATCAGGGATATAATTAAGCGGCAAGTATATGGGATATTTAACTATATACTTGCCGTTATTAATAGTTCAAATGCTCTGCATGATATAGATTGCCATGTTCGCATTGCCTTTATGTCGAGAAAATTAGCTAACTTCGTATTCAATTATGGCACAGTTCAATCACTACGACAGCATTATCGACCTCTCGGCGATAAAAGATTATTGCCGGGATAAAGGTCGTTTGTGCCATTATGCCAAAGATGATGTATTTATTACGCAGGGTTCGGTTGGCAAATATCTCGGCGTTGTCAAATCCGGCTACTTCAAATATACTACATTAACTTCTTCGGGCAATGAAGCCGTTGTCGGCTTCGCTTTCGAGGGTGAGGTTGTCGCCGACTTCTACAATTCCTACAACCGCCGTCCTTCCGAAATCACTATCAAAGCCGGGACAGATGCCTCCGTATCGCAAATCAATATGGCCGATGTACGAAATTTGATTGACGCATCTTTTGACGATAATCTTTCGCCGATAATCGGTCCACTTTTCAGCGAGATTTATTCCCGCTATCTTGAACTGCACAGAAAGACACCGACAGAACGTTACCTTGACATTATCGGTGAATATCCTCAAATCTTAGGCACTGTATCGCTGCGCGATATAGCCTCCTATCTTCTCGTTACCCCGGTTTATCTGAGTCGAATCCGAAAAAATCTCGCAAAAAAACAGGGCGAATAAAACTTGTTTTACGCCGAAGTCATTTTTTCTGCCGAACTTTGCCAATAAAAACATTGGCAAATGGAAATCAAACTAAAATCATTAGTGTCCACTAATGAAAAAAGATATACTCCGCATCCCTCGTGAATGGCATCTGCCCGTTGCCCTCTCTATCTAACGGAATCTACATCATTTCGGTTACAGACGGCACAACCTCCAAAACTCAAAAAATCACCATCAAATAACTTTCACCATGAAGAAATCTTTACTCCTTTCGATGGCCTGTTTCTGTATGGGGTGCATACAGATGGCCGCAGCTGTAACTTTACAGCCGGAACAATGCGATGTGGGTACACGTCCATTTGTCTATCCGCTTGAAAGCATCGGCATGAATTTCGATGGCGGAATAATTCTGCTCAACGGTGCCAAAGCCGAAGTGAAATGCGACGGCGTTGCTGTTGCCGTTGCCACCGAGCTTAAAACGAGCAACTACGTCGGTCAAAAACGCACACAGGGCACTCTTGAAATCTGTTTTGAGAAACAGAATCTTCCCATTGGCAAAGATTATGCCCTTGTGGTCGCTCCCGGTTCAATAGCTAAAGAAACCGACAGCTCGGTTGTGAACGATGTTATCAAGATTCCTTTCAACGTACCGGCAACACTCGGATAAATCCACTCCGATATCCCTGATGTAGTATCTACTGCCAAAAGCCTGTGGATATATTGGGGAACAGAAACCGACCCTGTAGGTGAGCCGGAGTTTACCCTCTACCGCAACGGCCAGGAAATCCGTAAGGTTCCTGCAAGGGTTGCATGGGATTGGAATTTAGGCCAGGCTTACGCGGACTTTGGCAGTAATGTCAATTTTGAAAATGGCGTAAAGTATCGCCTTACGCTCCCCGCCGGCAGCGTAAGCTCATGCTACCGCGATGATATTGTCAACGAGGAAGTCGTGATTGACTTTACTGGCGGTTACAACGAACCTGTCAAACCGCTCATGTATGTGTGGTGCAG
>CAMYSW010000162.1:0-5954 GCA_947297425.1 uncultured Porphyromonadaceae bacterium | reverse complement strand
CGTCTATATTCAAATAAGCGGGGGTAGCCTTTCCGCCGAGATATATCTCTCCCGGATATGGAGCATCTTCCGCCATAAGCCTTACCACCTTGCAGCCATGGGCGGGAATTTGAACCTTATAAGTCCCGGTCACAGTCCCTTCGTAGACATGTGCCCAAAGGTCTCGGACACGATATGATCCCACAAGACCTATTTCTTCCAGATTCATACTCATTGTCCTTGAAACCGATTCCCTGTTGAACATGGCAATAACCACGTCCCCATTAGTCATTGTCCCCCACCAGCGACAACTTTTCTCGCTGTTGACTACATCGGACAAAGGTTTACCCACAAAGCCATCCTTATTCAGTGCAAGCAATTCATCATTGGTATAGAATTGGGACAAGTCTCCGATTGTTTCCGGCGTATCTGCAATCGCCACCGGACCACCGGCAATCAATTGCAGCGACACCTGCGAACGACGTTCGTCGTCATTATCACATTTGTTGAGACGCAAGAAGTCTCCGTCAAGGATAATCTTCCCCTTTCCCCCGATATGGCTCCAATGGGTGAAGCCGTCAAACTGATTGTCGGCATAAGGCCAGCGGTCATAAATCTTACCCCTGTTGAAAGAGGAGAAATGATGCCAGCCACCTATGTTGGTATCCTGAACGATGCGGGTCATATTGCAATACTTACTTTCCAATTCCGCATCGTTATAAAGCTCCGGCATCACAATGGATGTGAATATACCATATTTTGCCGCAGACTCGCGTATATAGGAAAGTCCGAGTTCATAACGTTCTCTGCCGTAACCGCACGTCACCGGATAATCGCGTCCCGGATCGCCATCCTCATACCAGCACATGAAGTCCATCCTTACGAAATTCACTCCCATGTCATGGTAATGCTTGAAAAAGCCGTCGATATATTCTCGCGCCCCGGGATGATCCGTAACAACCCATGTGAAATCGGGGCGATCCGTAACTTCCGGATAAAGCACCTGATCCTGAGGATTGCGTGTCAGGGAACGTAATGTATAGTCCGTACCCGGAACTTTTGCATCAAGATCCCCCTTTATCCATAAGGGATTGTCGTAGACTCCAACCCTCATGCCATTGACCCGGCATTTGGAAATCAGTGTCTTCAACGGCATGGAGCCGTAATGTGTCATATAGACACTTCCGTCACGTGCCGTCTGAGGCAGGAACCCGTCAGTACAGATCATGTCGTAACCATGAGACTTGAATTTGGTCGACATCATGTCGATCACGGCATCCCACTGAGCCGAAGACAGATCCATCTCATGATACGGTATGCCTGCAAGTTCCATTTCTCGGGCATACTCATAAACTGACCAATAAAGCGGAGCTTTGTGAGTATGGATCTCCCCACCCCGACACAAAAAAGCCGGGGCAAGGAAACCGCATAGGCAACCTAAAACTACCTGTTTATAAGTCCTGTGTTTCATAATCCGAGATACGTGGTGCTGAATGTCCAATTACGCAAGTCGAACACAAGCCGATAGTTACCGGAATCTTTCACCGACCATTTGAGGTCTTCACCTCCGGAATAAAGCTGAAACGGCTCTTTGTCAATGTTGGCTTTACTTATTGGAGAACCGGCTGTCATCGGACGCACGCATGGTGACTCCCAGTTTCCGGGAGTCAGATATGCCTTCATCTCACCCTTTGTCAGATTCCCCTCGTAGATGAACACAAGTGGGTCCTCCGCACTGGTTGTCAAAAGCACCGGATTATTGATATCCCATGCAGCAGGAGTGGCATCACCCACTATATAAAGAGTGGATGTCTTGATGGGTATATTTCCCTCGATAACCACGAGATCCCTCTCTTCATCGCAACTTGCAGTGCACAGACCCAAAAGCATGATTGCTGCAATTGCTGCCAACGATGTTAATTTAAATATCTTCATGTCTTTGATTTCGTTATTCATTACTCAATTTAGAAGCTGTTTAATTATAGCCGGGGTTCTGCTTGAGCGCGGGATTGGTTGTGATCTGAACGCGCGGCACAGGATATATCTTCGCATGGTCGTCGGCATCCGGATTCTTGTCCCACCATTTTCCGGTGCAGAATTTTCCGAAACGGATCAAATCTATACGGCGGCGTCCCTCTGCCAAGAACTCACGTCCCCACTCGTCAAGCATCTCGTCCATATCAAGATCCACATTACCTTCAGGTGCATACAGCACATGGCTGAGCATTGCCTTGGGATAATAACGTCGGCGCACACTGTTGAGAAGTTTACCGGCACCCGTTGCATCTCCCCTACGAAGCTTGCACTCTGCAAGAGCGTATATGATCTCCGGCAGACGGATTTCCGCAAAGTCACCTTCTCCGGCACCCGGATCCGTGTCGCTATACATCGGATACTTCACCGTGTACCATCCGGAGTTATAATCACCGGTGGTCATGTCGCTATTCGCGGATGTAAGCCATTTGTCTTCTTTCGTGTAATGGAACTGTCCCACGGCATCACGGATGCAAAGGTCATATGGCATCTCCGGAGCCTTCAACTTACGCTTAATTCCGTTCTGAGTATATTCAAGATTGCCGAAAAGGAACATTCCCTCACGTTTACCTCCTCCGAGATTCTTATATTTCGCCAGACGCACATCTCCGGGATATTTCCTGAATTTCTGCACCGTCATGCCGAGTTCAAAATCATAAAGCTTGCCCGTAGGGTCATAACTCGGCGAGCATACAAACTCTCCGTTATGTCCGCCATGCTTCACCTTATAGTCGTTAAAGAAAAGTTCTGAATTGGATGGCACGCCCCAGTTATATAGTTGATGATAGTGCCAGCTTGTGTAATTGCAAGAGCCTGAGAAGAAGAATACGAGTTCGTCGCATTTGTCATTCTCTGAATCAAAAGGCGCATCCCAACGGTCATCAACCTTATAGGCACCATAAACGCCGTCAACAATATCCTGCGCAACCTTCTCACAATCAGCAAGACGATCAACCCCGATCCATTCTTTAGCATTGAGATACAACCTCACGAGCAAAGCTGCCGCTCCTCCCTGCGTCCAGAGATTGGCATACTGCGAGCCGGAACCAAGGCTTTCTTTCTTATAGAGCAAAGGAATGGATTCCTTAAGCTCGGTCTCTACAAAGTTGAATATAAATTCCGGCGGAACCTGAGCCATGCTGTTCTTCGACGGATCATCATAGCTCACTGAGAAGGGCACATTGCGGAATGCGTCAAGCAGACGGATATAATACCAGCAACGCAACACCCTGTTCTGTGTCTTTAATGAATTGAACTCCTCTTCAGAGAATCCGAATTTTGCAGGATCGAGCTCGTTGAATCTGTCGATAGAGAAATTACATTGTCCGATTCCTGCAAAACAGGAATCCCATTCGTCATGCACATGACGCGCGATATCGGGAGTCCATGTGTGATAATGGAACTGACGCCACACACCGCCATCGTCCCAGCTTCCGTCGCGCCGGGGAATGATAAGCTGGTCACCCGGAAGCTCCTGAATCCTGAAGCGTGGCACTATTGTCCAATAGCCGTGCTCAAAAGAACGGAACGCCATAGCAATTACGTCTTCTTTCGTGTTGAAATAGTTGTTGGAGCTTATCTGGTCATACACTGTCTCGTCAAGATTCGTACATCCGGACAATGTCAACGTAGCCATAGCCAAGCCCGCTAAATATTTATATGGTTTCATTTTTAATTAATTCTTGGTTTTTACTTGGAATTAGAAATCAAGCTGCACGCCTACTATGAACTGACGCGTGGTGGGATAATATCCACGACCGCCGTGAGCACCCGGTGTAAGACCATTAATCTGGAAATTTGAGGGATCCATGCCACTATATTTTGTGATGGTGAACACATTGCGGACTGTTCCGTAAATTCGGAGCTGATCCATGAATCGTGCCTTGGGCGTGGGAAGCGTGTAGCCGAGCGTGATCTGATCGAGTTTGAAATAATCACCGCGTTCCAGGAAATAGTCGGAAACAATGGGATTCTGTTTCGATGAAACCTTCTCATTCTTCTGATATGCCTTACACAGCATGTTTCCGGGGAAATTGCGTGTGCCGTAATAGAAGTCGTGGATGTTGAATATATCAAAACCGAACGCACCACGGAAGAAAAGGGAAAGGTCAAAATTCTTATAGCGGAAATTGTGGCTTGTAGAGAGTGTGAACTTGGGCAAGCCGTTGCCTACATACTGGCGGTCAGCCTCAGAACCCTGAATACCCTTGATGATGTCTCCATCCTTGTCATATATGAGCCATTCGCCATCGGTATTGATACCGGCATATTTGAACATATAGAAACTTCCGATAGAACGTCCTTTCTCAATTCGCTGGAGCGGAATATTCGGATAAGGATTTTCCGTATAAGCAACGTCATAATAATCGTTACCTACAAATTCGGAGTTACTGAAATCCACAAACTTGTTGGATTGCGTTGTACCTATGAAATTCATGGTATACGTGAAATCACGTGTCTGAACAGCGTTAAAGGTGATATCGAACTCAAAGCCGGTGTTCTTCATTGTTCCCACATTCACATAGGTGTGAGTGAAGAGATAAGGAGGCATTGGCACCCGATAATTACCTAACAGATCCTGCTGGCGGCGGTTGAAATAGTTGAACGAACCATAGAGCCTGTTATTGAAGAGTGAGAAATCAAGACCAATATTCCAGTTCTTTCCTTTCTCCCAATGAAGGTCTGGATTGACATTCTTTCCGGGTCCCCACACTTTCACCCACTGTCCGTTGTAGTAGCTATAGCCGAAAGAACCCATTGTGTCAAGCGACAGATAGCTACCAAATTCCTGATTACCGGTGACACCGAAGTCAGCACGTATCTTCAATTCATTCAACCATGAGGAAGTATCCTTCATAAATTCCTCTTCGGATATGCGCCAGCCGGCGGATACGGCAGGGAAATTACCCCACTTGTGATTCTTTCCGAATTTGGATGAACCTTCATGACGCAAAGAAGCTGTGAAAAGATAACGTCCGGCATAGTCATAGTTTACACGTCCGAAAAATGCAATAAGCTTGTTGTCGTTACGGTAACTGCTCATGCCTACCTCACCTTCCTCCTTGGCGCCCTCTCCGGAACCAAGATTGTCAGCCCCGAGACCATCGTTGGCGAAGTCATAGTTATTGGCGGAGAAACCTGAGTTCTGCCAATACTGGTATGAATAACCCGCCATGGCACGGATATTATGATCCTTTATTCCGATATTATAATTAACAAGCCATTCAAGACTCATGCTACGGGCATTGTTAGCCGTACGGCTTGCATATCCTTTCTTCTTTATCTTAAGGTTTTGATTCATTGTCGACGGTTCGAAATAACTGCCGTCGTTATTGTATTGATGATCGGCGAAAGTTATCTGAGTAGACAGATTCTGACTGTATTTCGCGTTAGGAAGGAAAAGGGGAAGGAGATTAAGCTTGACGGTAGCATCCCAGTCAAGCACCTTCTCCTGGCTCTTGTCTTGCACAAGATCTATCGATTCCATGGGATTCACGAAACCATTGACAGTTGAGAAGTCATAATACTTCCCGGGAACATTGGGATCCCACACAGGTGTGGTCGGATTCGCCTCTATCGCGCGACGGAACACGTCATTATCGGCAAGTTTGCGATAGACGATACGTGGAGCGACATTCAAGGTCGCGTTAAACAAGCCGCCCTTTGTGGCATGATTTATAGTGGCACGAGCACCGTATTCTTCACGGTTTCCACGTTTCTCCACGCCGTCTCCGTTGCGAAAATCTGCTGATACTCGGTAATTTGTATTGGCTCCACCTCCGCTGATTGTCAAAGTATGCGTCTGTTTGAAACCGGTTTGGGAAACCATATCGAAAAGATCATCATTACCTCCGAGATCCACTGCGGCATCACCGGAAGGAATACGCCAAGCCCTATATTCCTCAGCATTCATCATGTCAAGGTCACGGTTAGCCTTGTCC
>CAMYSW010000161.1:0-5968 GCA_947297425.1 uncultured Porphyromonadaceae bacterium | reverse complement strand
GGATCATCATAATCAACACCGAGACCTCCTCCAACATTAAGCACCTTAAACTCAACTCCCCGCCTGCGATAATGTGCAGTCAGATCATTTATCCTGTCACATAAAAGAGCAAAAGGTTCAGTAATCGTGATCTGAGAACCTATATGAAAATGCAATCCTATCAGATCTATCCATGGCGATGCAACCGCAAGATCTACCGCCCTGTCAAGACAACGCATATCAATACCGAATTTGTTTTCTTCAAGTCCGGTGGTGATATATTCATGAGTATGCGCATCTATATTGGGATTAACTCTAAGCGCAACAGGAACTTTCTTGCCAGACTCCTCGCCCAATGCCGCGATCACCTCAAGCTCTTCGACAGACTCGACATTGAAACAGCCAATACCGTTTTCTATGCCATAGCGAATTTCGTCATCAGTTTTTCCAACTCCGGCATAGTATATCGAGGAATGAGGAAAACCGGCTTCCAAGGCAGCTTCAATTTCACCTCCGCTAACACAGTCGGCACCAAATCCTGATTCCGAGATTGCCTTAAGTATCTCGGGATTTCCATTCGCCTTGACAGCATAGTGCACGTGCACGTCAGTTCCTGCCACGCATTTGGCAATCTCATCCAGCGTGGAGCGCAACAGCTCCATATCATAGTAATAATAAGGGGTATCCACCCCCTCCATGCAAGATAAATTAAATTTCATTATTTTAAACAGGGTTAAGCAAAAATCTCAGCAGAAAGTGCACGCAGTGCCCTATTCTTGTCTTCCGCTTTTATCAGGAAAGATATGTTGTAGTTGCTACCGCCATATGAAATCATACGGACTGGAATATCACGCAATGCATCAAGAGCCTTAGCCTCGAAACCGCGATTCTGCCATTCGAGATCACCAACCACACATATTATTGTCATGCCCCGATCAATGGTGACCGTGCCGAAACGATGAAGTTCTCCAACTATGAGGTCAAGATTGCGTTCGTTGTCAACAGTCACGGAAACTCCCACTTCCGAAGTTGTGATCATATCTATGGCAGTCTCATACTTCTCAAAAATCTCAAACACTTTCTTAAGGAAACCATATGCAAGAAGCATTCGGTCTGATTTTATCTTGATAGCTGTGATATTGTCTTTAGCCGCCACAGCTTTTATACAACCCGTCTGTAGATTGTTGTCAATCAACGTGCCGGGAGCCTCCGGTTCCATTGTGTTCAAAAGACGCACAGGGATGTTATTGAGTTTTGCAGGAAGTATGCATGTAGGATGCAGGATCTTAGCTCCGAAGTAGGCAAGCTCTGCCGCCTCTTCAAAATGCAGATTCCTGACAGGTTTTGTATTTTCCACAAAACGGGGATCATTATTATGCATCCCGTCAATATCCGTCCATATCTCTATTTCGTCGGCTTTAATTGCCGCGCCTATCAAAGATGCCGTATAGTCACTTCCTCCACGCTCCAGGTTATGTATATTACCCTCATTATCCAGACATATGAAACCTTGGGTAATATACAGATCCGCTTCCGGATTTTCTTCAAGCAAACGGCTTAGATGATCAGAAATATAAGGAAGATCCGGCTCTCCATTCTCGTCAGTGCGCATAAATTCCAAAGCCGGAAGAAGAACGGGATTTATTCCCTTTTCATGAAGATATGCATGCATGAGGTTTGTTGAGATCATCTCTCCCCGTGCCACTATCTGCTTTTCCAACAAAGGAGATTCCGGCTGAGCAATCGTATGACGTATTTCATTAAAGAAACCTGTTACAACAGCACGTGTCCGAGCCTTAGCTTCCGAGTCTGAAAGCAATTCATTGACCACGCCGTCATACCTGTCCTCAAGCGAAGAGATAAGCCGGCAGGCAAGCTGAGGATCGTCGTTCTTCACTGCATTAGAGATTTCAATAAGCGAATTGGTTGTGCCGCTCATTGCTGACAGAACCACGATATTCCGACCCTTATCGCCAACAAGGGCTGCAACATCTTTAATCCTTTTGGGTGAACCAACAGAAGTTCCCCCGAATTTCATAACCTTCATATCAATTACCTGTAGAAATTACTAATAAGTTACAAAATTAACACTTATCCATCAAACTGGCAACCACTACAAGACATAATTGCACTAAAAATGAATCCACAAAAATAAATGTTAATAAAAAACACTTAAAAGAACATAAATTGTTATATAACTACATCAACTTTGCTTAAACAGCCTCTAATAACACAATACATGAAAAACAATATGACCACACAAACCCCTTCCCAATCACACGAAGTTACCCAAACGAATACATATCCCAATGGCAAGAACTATTATATTTTTCTGGTAGCCTACCTTGTGGGATTGAGTGCATTCGGATCATTCGTCAACGACATGTATCTTCCGACGCTTCCGGAAATGACACGATATTTCGACTGCTCCGTCTCCGTCGTGCAACTTGGTTTGACCATGGGCATGATAGGACTTGGAATCGGTCAACTCTTTCTTGGACCCATCAGCGATAAATTAGGCAGAAAACCCGTCTTAATAGTCACACTGCTGATATTTATCGTGGGAGCTATCATCAGCGTCTTCTCTCCCTCAATCCACTTTTTCCTTGGATGCAGGCTAATACAGGGAATAGGAGCATCCGGTGGCTACTTCCTTGCTCGCACCATCCCTGCTGACATATTTAGCGGCAGACCGTTAGCCAAAATGATGGCACTGATCGGAGCCATAAATGGATTCGCACCTGCTTCGGCACCGGTTCTCGGCGGACTATTGGCTTCCGTTGACGGCTGGAAAGGTATATTCTATGTTCTTGCCGGATTTGCAGCGCTGTTGATCTGCATCGGGATTCCGCTAAAAGAATCTTTAAGTCCTGAAAAGAGATTCAGCGGCAACATAATCGAAGCATTTAGAGAATATCCAACCCTCTTGAAAAACAAACGATTTGTTGTTCATGCCCTCTTAAAAGGATGCGCCCTCGGACTTCTGTTCGCTTATTGTTCTTCTGCTCCATTTATAATGCAGGATCATTTCGGATGGTCAGAACTTCATTTCGGACTTTTTATGGGTTTCAACGCAATATTCATTGCATGCGGAGCAATGGTTGCCTTAAAGTTCGATATCTTAAAGAAAGCTGCATTCATAGGCGCATGGCTACTCATGATTGCCACTTCAGTCCAAGCCGTCATATTATTTTTTATAAATGATTTTTGGGCATACGAACTTCTTTTACTGCCCATGGTGTTTTCCCTTGGGATGATATTCACAGTGGGAAACACATTGGCAATGAACGAAGGAAGAGCTAACGCAGGAGGAGCCTCCGCCCTGCTTGGCCTCGCCGGATATGTATTCGGGGCTATCGCTGCGCCCCTTGTAGGGATAGGCAACATCATGCATTCCACGGCAATCGTATTATTAGCATTATCAACTTTAACACTGATATTTGCCTATATGACAAATGCGATCCCCCAAGATCCCGAAATGCAAAAGAAATAAACAAACGGCAAGTAAGCAATCAAGACTGGCTTTGTTTGTCAAAGGAGTTCCGGGCTATAAACTCGGAACTCCTTTTGTTAACGCATCCGTTAACCACAAACTGCTCATTATGGATTAAAAGTAAAATTAGATAAACGTTTATAGGCTCGTCATGCCTTATATTTTACACCTTTCAACTACTTTACTCAGCGAATTTAATCAAATCTTTTGCGTGCACGTGCACATTTACACTGCAAATATATTAGAACTTTTTTATATTTCCAAAAAAAAATGATAATTTTGTATATAATTTTTTAAGTATTGTCTTTTTAAACATATCAAACATTCCAAATAAGTAAGTAGCAAGATTAGTACACTCATGATCCTCTCCTGTTTTATTGTGCAAACTCCCATTACTTACGTATGTTATTAATTTTGTTACTGAATGCCATATGGCCAAGACAGATAAGATAAATAACTCGACAACCCAGGCAACAATATTTGATGTCGCTCGCCTATGTAATGTATCACGAGGAACTGTAGACCGCGTGATACACAATCGCGGGCGCGTGTCGCAAGAGACAGTAGAGAAAGTGAAACGAGCTATAGAGATTCTTGGATACAGTCCAAATCTTAATGCATCAATACTCGCATCTAAAAAAACATATACGTTCGCATGTTTGATTCCGGAATTTGAGCACGGTGAGTACTGGGAGAAGATACACGAAGGATTCATCGCGGGAGCAAATTCTCTATACAATTATAATATAGAGGTCGATTTCCATTTCTATGACCAGACAAGTCCTGAATCATACCTGACATGTTGCAATAAAATACTTGACTCGAAACCTCACGGAGTGATAATGAACACCGTCTTCCGGGAAGAAACCATACATTTCGCGTCACAACTTGACGAGGTGGGCATACCCTTTGCATTTGTCGATGATAAATTTGACGGACTGAACTATACCGTGTATTATGGCATGGACCCATATAAGAGCGGGCGTCTCGGAGCCTTCCTGCTTACTAACCATTTCAATCCTGACCAATTGTTACTTGTGAGGCTCATACGTGACACAAACCACAAGGCTGACCCCAATGCCAAACGCCGCCAGGGCTTCCTTGACTATATAAACCTGAAATTTCCCCAATGTAAAATCCACACTGTATTCATCAATCCGGCTGACCATCAGCAGATCTATGTGACACTGAAAGATTTTTTCCAAGAACATCCGGAGGTCAAACATTTAATAATGATAAACTCCCGCATATTCCTTATTGACGAATATCTCCGTGAGAATCCCGACACTAAACGTATCGTTGTAGGTTTTGACGACATCGAGCCGAACTTGGCGAGCCTCAGAAGCGGACATATTGAATTTCTTGTGACAAGACATATCTCGAGCCAGTCTCAACTTGCCTTATCCACATTTGCCGAATGCGTGATAAGGGGTGTCAAACCTCAAAAACGAGACAACTACTTACACATGGACATACTGCATCGCCTCAATATGGACGATTATTGATTTCGCTCATTAGGTTTATTAACAGTTTAATTAATAATCGTTAAAGTCTGTTCGTGGGTTAAACCTAACGTTTTTTTATCTGTCTTAAAAATGAATTCCAATTGGAAATAAGTTTTATAACCGATAGGACCATAAGTGAAAACAAAATGAAACTATTCACTCCATTAATCGGTTTCAAGTTTTAACAGATAAAAAAGAACAAAATGAAAAAAACATTATTAGGTTTGGCTTTTATTGCAGTAGCTTCATTATCTTTCCCGGTAACTGCACAAAATAAAATGGACAATGCATGCAAATCAACAGAATGCATCGCAAAAAACAAAAAATGCTGCAAAGATGGAAAGAAGAATTGCCTTAACAAATGCGCAAAGGCGAACCTTTTTGAAGGCATACAGCTCACGACAGAGCAAAAAGGACGTATTGAGGCATTAGATAATGCCGTAAAAGTTTCGCGTCAGGAAATCAGGACACAGGCGAAAAACGCGCGCGACAAAAAAGACACTACTTACAACCCGCGTAATGCCCAGAAAGAATTAAGGAATAAATATATCAACGATCTTGGTGAAATTCTCTCATCCGACCAGATGATCGTGTATCTTAAGAACTTTTATGTGAACAATCCTTCACACCACGGCGGCAAGAAAGCATTGGCAATGAAAAAGGGCAAACGCCACCATGACGGCAAAGGCAATCAGGATGGCAAGGCAATGAAACAGGCGAAGGTTGCAAGCAGCAAGTAAGCATTCACAACATTGGCATACTGGTAAAAATAGGTAAAACAAGATAGGTTATTAGGTGAATAAGTATTTTTTGACAAGTTCAGAAATGGCAGGCATAATGCCTGCCATTTCTGCGTTTATACTGTTTATACTTATTAAACCAGGAATCGCTTTGTAACGCCTTCATAGCTGTCTATACGTCGATCACGGAAGAAAGGCCACCAACGGCGTACATCCTCCGAACGGCATAGATCAACCTCCACCACTTCTTC
>CAMYSW010000160.1:0-5976 GCA_947297425.1 uncultured Porphyromonadaceae bacterium | reverse complement strand
CGGTGGCCCATTTTTTAATGAGCGAACGGCCCACTTTTCAGTGAGTATTTACACATGACAACCATCTTAAGATACATAAAACCCTTTGGAAAGTACGATTTTTCCTTTTACCTGCTATGAAACGGTTTTATTTTTCAAAATTGACTTATAAATCAACTTATTTTACTATTTTTGCAATAATTTATGGGACTGAGGTGTTATATGAATAGAAAGTATGTGATGAAAATACAAAAAATATCGCCTCCTTATTTATATGCGGCACATTATAAGGATGATACACTCAATATATACCGATTGACCTACAAGAAATTGACTGATATGGAATATCTTTCTGATTTCTTCGATCGGTTTAAAAATCAGATCAGCGACTACCTGATTTCTGAATTGGGAATAGAGCGTGATGAGATTGAGGAGTATCAAGCCGAGGTTAATGATCGCATGATTGACATCGATGAAGAGATAGCAAATCTCTGCAAAGATATAATGGACGGTAAGGCAAAAGATTTTGGAACTTATTTCGAACCCCACAGCTCTAATGATTTCAGGCAGAATCAAGAGGGCGGTGGTAAGAGTAAAAAATACAATACAGACTATTTACCGGTTAAATGCTGGGGATCAAGCAAGCCTTCTCTTGTCAGAATATATGCTATTGAATTGACTAAGAGCTGCTATATCATAATCTATGGAGGAATAAAAATCAATTTAGACACAAATTATTGTCCGGATATTGATAGGGAGGGTAAAGAAACGGTGCTCGAAAAAGAAATTCGCAAACGAGTCCTTATAGTTTGTAGTTTCCTGCAAGAAAAAGGAATCATAGATCCTGAAGGACTGGAACAATTTATGGAGGAGAACGATGAAGATTGATTTACACAGGCTCGAACAGGTGGCAGTAGAGGAAAGCAAAGCCGAACGGAAAATAGCCACGGATAGAAAAGAGAACGGAGACATGTATAAGGCTTCGTTCCGTATTGCCATGAAAATCAAGAGGGCATTACGCATTAAACATATGACACAGGCTCATCTTTCGGAGCTGATGGGTGTAGACCCTGCTATTGTCAGCAGATACCTTACAGGAAAGGCAAATATGGAGTTGAAAACGATTGTGAAAATCGAAAAAGCTTTAGATATCAATATCATTGACAGAGAGATTTCACCGAAAAAGAAGAAAGAGGTGATTATTCTTTCCAATGCGTTTGAGAATGTGGAAACATTTTCACAGAATAATGACGATGAAAACTTCATTCATAGGCTTTATGCATCTACTAATGCCAACATGAACAGGTTTTCCGATATTTGGCATTTTTCAAATGAAACAAGTTCCGAGTATATGGTATTACCTCAAAAGGAACGTATAAGAAAGACATCTAAAGAATCAAAAATTAAATTTCTGGAAGTGGTATGAAAGAATCTCTTGGATATAAATTCCTAAATATAAAAACCAATCAGTTTGCACTTATTGATCCTGATTTAGACCAGAATGATAATGTCATGCAAATCAAAAATTCATACTCGTATGGCATTGAGCCTGACAATGGCATGTTTGAATGCATTCATTCATGCACATTCTTGCATGGGGATAAGATAATCATGAAGATAGAGACACAGGCTACATATCAGCTCAATGAGGCAAGCATGAAAAGCTTTTTAAAGGGAGATAAGTTTGTAATGCCAACTGAGGTTGTAAAGCATTTTACATCTATGCTTTATGGTGCAACCAGGGGAATATTGGTATGCAAATTGGAGGGTACAAGATATGCAAATTTCGTTCTTCCACCGATTAATCTTGGGGAAACTATAAACAAACCTCTTGAATTGTTTCTCAACTAAAAAACTCTTTAACTACTACCTGATAGAAAAGTCGCGGATGTTGAAGCCCGCGACTTTTGTTTAAAGAGGATGTAAGTTATAAAACATATAGAAGACATAAACTGTCTCATTGCAACAAATTGGCGTGCGACCAAGATACTTACCTAAATAGCAACATTGCTTCTCAAAATGCTTGACAACATTACCACTCCATGTTCAGTAAATACGTATGGTAAAGAGTTTTTGAGTCGTTTTGATTCTTGATGTCATCACAAATTGTGATGACATATTTTCTCATTCAACAACACCCAGTTGAAGCTATTTCTTCGAGCCATAAAATCCCGATTTATCTCTCTGTCCAAACCAATCCATATTCATTCTCCAACCACTTTCAACCACATAACAACCATCTTAAGATACATAAAACCCTTTGAGGGTTGATATAAAAGTAGTTGTTACGTGGTTGTGTGTGGTTGGAGTTTTTAATGCTCGGAATGGTTTGGCAAGGGGTTACGAGTCATTTTTTAGGAATCAAATAAACATCCAGGGTGTGAAAATTAATAAAGCAGCCTAAGGTTATGAATTTTATTTTGGACTCAATGAGGATTTTAGCTAAATTTGCAATAATCGTACATTTACTTATCACAAACAAGCTGATTCCACGTATAAATTATGGTATACTATATAAATATCGGGTCTAACTTAGGCAACAGACTGATGAACCTTACGCGCGCTGTCTCTGCAATCGAGAAACGTTTCGGGTGGTTCGAACTTTCAAAGCATATGGAGTCGGAACCATGGGGATTCAAATCTAAAAACCGATTCCTGAATATCGGAATGGCTTTCATATCAGACATGGAACCCCTTGACGTGTTACATGTCCTGCAGGAGATCGAATCGTCAATAAATCCTTCTTCGCATCGCAATGCCGACGGCTCTTACAAGGACAGAGTAATAGATATCGATATCATGGCTGTGGACGGAGTTGAGATGAACACCCCCGAACTGACCCTGCCTCACCCCCACCTCGAAGATCGCCCGTTTTTCCTGCAACCTTACCATGAATTAAAAGAGTATATACAAAACAACATCAATAACAACTGCTTATGAAAAATCTGCTTATCACTGCCATCTTAGGATGTGCCGTTGTGTCAGTTTCCGCAGAGACACCAAGGTGGCTCAGGAACACGGCTATCTCGCCCGACGGGACGACTATAGCATTCACCTATAAGGGTGACATTTTCACAGTGCCTGCAGCCGGCGGAAAGGCTTCACAGCTCACATCAAACCAAGCTTACGACACTGCCCCCTTGTGGAGTCCCGACGGCTCCAAAATTATATTCTCGAGCAATCGCGAAGGGTCAATGGACATTTACTCGGTAAATGCGAACGGAGGCACACCGGTGCGTCTGACCACTAATAGCGGCACAGAAACCCCGATAGCGTTCCTTAATGACCACGAAATCCTCTATACCACTTCGGGAATGCCGTCAAAGGAATCTTCCCGGGCACCTTTCCTCTCGCAGACATGGCGCCTTGACATCTCAGAACCGGGATTACGTCCGCAATTATACCTTTCCCTACCGATGGGAGCTGCAAGCGTTTCAAAATCGGGCAAACTTCTATACCAAGACAAGAAAGGTTTCGAGAACATATGGCGTAAACATGAACGTTCCTCCGGTACGTCAGACATATGGCTATATGACAATGGCAAATTCACTCAGCTCACAAGATTCAACGGCCATGACCTAAACCCGGTATGGAATGCTGACGGAAGTTCGTTCTTCTTCCTGAGCGAGGAAGACGGCACACTCAATATTTTCGAGGCGACTGCCGATGGCAAGAGTAAAAAACAGCTAACCTGGTTTGCCAAACATCCCGTGCGCCATCTCTCAGCCGCCAATAACGGCACTTTGGCATTCTCTTGGGACGGAGATATCTATACGATGAAACCGGGCAGCGAACCACAGAAACTTGCTGTCGAAGTAATCGCTGACCAATATGACGGAGACCGCGTGAAAAACTTCACCGGCAGGGGAGCCACAACAATGGCAGTATCCCCTTCGGGCAATGAGCTGGCGTTCGTGATCCGGGGTGACATATATGTGACGGATGCGAAATACAAGACTACCAAACGTATCACCAACACTCCGGCGCAGGAACGTCGCGTATCCTTCTCCAAAGACGGACGAACACTGGTATATGATTCCGACCGCGACGGGTACTGGCAGCTTTTTACGGCAACAATCAAGAATCCTGACGAAAAACAGTTTGCATATGCCACTGAAATCGTTGAAGAACCGCTATACAAATGCGCCACTGCCGCACAACAGCCCGTCTACAGTCCTGACGGCACCAAGATAGCATTCCTTGAAGACCGCACGGAAATCCGCGTTATAGACCCCAAGACCAAGAAGGTTAACACCGCCCTTGACGGGAAATTCAATTATTCATATTCCGATGGCGACGTATCTTTCTCATGGAGTCCTGACAGCAAATGGCTCCTCGCCGACTATATCGGTATCGGAGGCTGGAACAACACCGATATCGCGCTTGTCAAGGCTGACGGATCCGAGGTTATAGACCTTACCGAAAGCGGCTATTCCGACGGCAATGCCAAGTGGGCACTCGACGGTAAAGCCATAACCTACCACACCGGCAAATACGGAATGAAGAGCCAAGGCTCATGGGGCAACCAGGGAGATATATTGATGATGGCTCTCGACGGTGAAGCCTGGGACACCTTCAATGCTACAGAAGAGGAAATAGCCCTCATGGAAAAGGCGGAGAAGGAGAAGAAAGAGAAAGAAGAGAAAGCTAAAGAGGGAGATAAGAAAAAGAAGAAGGACAAGAAGGGTGACAAGAAAGAGGAAAAAAGCAAAGACCTTGAATTTGATCTTGCCAACCGCAAGCACCGCATGGCGCGCTTGACCGGCAGTTCTGCTTTCGTGGGCGATTATTTTCTTAATCCGAAAGGCACCAAGTTCTATTATGTAGCATCCGCAACCGAAGGTGGCTACAACTTAATGGAACGTGACTTGAAGAAGGGTGACACCAAAGTTCTAATAAAAGGTGTCAGCGGTGGAATAGAGACTGACGCAAAGGGTGAAAACATCTTCATCATAACGGGAAGCGGCATGAAGAAGATAGATCTCGCAAAAGGATCTGCAGAAGACATTGAGTTTGAAGCTCCTTACGACCGCAAACCGTCGCTTGAACGCGAATATATATTCGACCATATGGTCCGTCAGGTCAACGATAAATTCTATGACAAGAACATACATGGCATTGATTGGGAAGGTTATGGAGAACATTACCGTAAATTCCTGCCATATATAAACAATAATCAGGATTTCGCCATCCTTATGAGCGAGATACTTGGTGAACTTAATGCATCGCACACCGGTGCCGGCTATGGTGGCGGAGGTGCTTCCCTACAGACAGCGGAACTCGGAGCTTTCTTCGATCCTGCGTTCGAAGGGGAAGGACTTAAGGTGACTGAAGTTCTACCACGCGGTCCTCTTGCAGCAAAGAGAGTAAATGTCAAACCAGGAGATGTTATCCTTTCAATCGATGGTAAAAAGATCGAAGCCGGAAAGGACTATTATCCCTTGCTCGAAGGCAAAGCGGGCAAAAAGACCCGTATCGAAATATTACGCAGCAATGGCAAAACGGATTTCGCAGAAGTGAAACCTATGCAAAACTGGGCTATCTCCGATCACCTTTACAAACGTTGGGTGGAGCGTAACCAGGCAGTTGTAGATTCCCTCTCCGGAGGCAAAATCGGCTATGTGCATATCGAGGGTATGAACGGCAGCAGTTTCCAGACCGTTTATGACGAACTCCTCGGCAAGTATCGCAACTGCGATGCAGTGATTGTAGACACGCGCTTCAATGGCGGCGGTTGGCTTCATAACGATATTGCCCTGCTACTCGGAGGGAAGGAATACGTGCGCTTCATGCCACGTGGCAAATATATCGGTTCAGAGCCGTTCTCACAATGGACCAAACCTTCGGTGATGCTCGTGAACGAAAGTAATTATAGCGATGCTCACGGCACTCCGTTCGTCTATCAGACTCTCGGCATCGGAGATGTTGTCGGAGCGCCGATACCGGGCACAATGACTGCCGTATGGTGGGAAACACAGATCGATCCGAGCCTATATT
>CAMYSW010000159.1:0-5992 GCA_947297425.1 uncultured Porphyromonadaceae bacterium | reverse complement strand
GTACGAGAGATGCCAATTTCTTGGGCGAGAGTGTCAACATTAAATTCAGGATCGGAGATCCTTTTCATTACGATCTCTTCAATTTTTTTCAAAAATTCATTGTCAAGTTTAGAATTTGGCACCAATACGTTGGCTAAAGTGTGAGGATTATTACTGAAATCCCTACGTAATTGTTTACGGATTTTAAGAATCCCTTTTACCTGGGCTTTAAGGACATCTGAAGAGAATGGTTTTGTGATGTAGAGATCTGCTCCGTTTTCAAATCCGTCAATGTGATCCCTTGATTCTGTTTTGGCTGTCAGTAATAACACCGGAATATGACTTGTGGCGATATTGTTTTTTACTCTTTTGCACAGTTCTATGCCATCCATTTCCGGCATCATGACATCGCTTATGATAATGTCGTATAGATTCTCGGCAAGAGATTGAAGGGCATCTTTCCCGTTGGAAGCGCATGCAACATCATAATCTGTTGCAAACAAATCACGTAAGAAACTCAGGAGCTCGGCATTATCTTCAACGATAAGTATCTTCTCTTTATGAGTTGAGGAAGCGTCATTATCGGCTACAGGATTAATTATAGGATTGGAGGACGTTGTTTTCTTGATTATATCACAAGATTCAGCCTTGTTTAGCCAAAATCGGAAAGTGGCTCCATTATTCGGTGTGCTTTCCACTTGCAAGCGACCTTCCATAAGGTCAACATACTTCTTTACAAGAAGAAGTCCTATTCCTGTGCCGATATTGTCTTGCGGTCGCGTTTCTGCAACCTGATAAAATGGATCAAAGATCTTTTGCTGTTCTTTTTTATCTATACCGCTTCCGTTATCTTTTATAATAATACAAAATGAATCTCCATTATCTTCAATGTCAATCCATATCTGGTTGTTAGTAAATTTTAATGCATTGGAAAGTAGGTTATCCATTACATGATGCAAGGCCTCGTTATTAGCCATGGCATAGCATTCATGGTTGGGGACATTAAACGTTACTGACACATTTTTTATTTCAGCCATCGGCAGGAAATTATGGAATGTGTCTGATATGCTTTCCTTGATATCTATCGGTCTGAGATCAATATTTACACATCCCGATTCGATTTTTCTGAAATCCATTAGTTTGTTAACAAGGTTCAGTAGCCTTTGTCCGTTACGTGCAATCACGTTTAGGGTAGGGAGTTCATCGCTCACTTTTCCTTTGGACTTCATCAGTGATTCAAGAGGTGACAGAATAAGGGTCAGGGGAGTGCGTATTTCGTGAACCATGTGTGTGAAGAAGTCTATTTTGCTCTGATATAGCTCTTTGTCTTTGCGTATTGTCAGCATCTGCAACTCTCTTTTCTGCTTCTTCTTAAGTTTAAGGTAGAAGAATATCATGCACAACACGAATGCAAGGGAATAGGTTATAAGCATGGGGACTGATAACCACCAAGGTGGCAAAACTTCTATGGGGAATGACACTGAGCTCTCGTTCCATCCCCCGGCGCCATCGGCTGTCCGCACTAAAAACTTATAATTGCCCGGAGGAAGGTTAGTATAGTTCACACGTCCGTCAGATGGCCCTTCGTTCCAATCGGGATCGAATCCTTCAAGTTTATATTGGAATCTGTTTTGGGCAGGATTTGAGTAGCTTAGCACGGCAACTGAGAATCCGAAGATTGAATGTTCATGACTCAATTTGAGTTTGTCTGAATATGCCAAGGATAAGGAGAGGGGAGAGCCTTCTGTATCTATTGATGCATGTCGGTTAAATAATGTTAGGTCTGTTAGAATTACCTTTGGATTATGAGGATTGAAATTGAAGTCAGATGGATTGAATTCGTTAAATCCGTTTATGCCACCGATAAGTATTGTGCCGTCGTCAAGAATGATGCCCGAGTTGGGAAGGAATAAGTTACCTTGTAGTCCAGAAGATTTATAATACGATTTAATGCTTCCGTCATCCGGATTATAACAATATAATCCATAACTTGAAGTTATCCATAGGTCATTGTCAATTGGCATAACCTTATTGATGACACGTATAGATGCTGGTAAGGGCGCCTTTACAAACTTTTCTTCATCCGGCAAGAACCGGAACAGTCCGCATCCGTCTGTTCCGAACCATAATCTTCCTTTATTGTCTTCGGCTCCCGTTAATATTTTATATGTGGGCAGTCCTATGTCTTTTTTATTTTTTTCACTGACAGTGGTGAATTGTTTCCATTTTCCATTGCCTGGATCAAGACGGAATAAACCTTGATTCAGAGAACATGCGTATAAGAAACCTAAGTGGTCTTCAAATATATATTCGACATCAGCGTGATTGAGATCGAATATCCTTTCAAAATCGTCTGAATTATTTCTGTAACGGTTTAATCCTTTGGTAGTCCCTATCCAGATTGATTCCTTACTGTCTTTAAAAATTGCATATACGCTTGAGGAATATAAGGAGTTGATTTGTTGTCCACCTTTGTAGTTTTTGAATTTGCCTGTAGGTATGTCAAGAATGTCAAGTCCACCCATATACATTCCTATAAAAAGCTTGTCTCCGTCTTGGAGCAGGGCATGTATATTGTGATATGTTAAGCCTTGGTCTGAATGCATTCCGAAGGGTTTGAACGTGTTGTCTTTACGGTTCCATTGGAAAAATCCAGCATCGTCAGAACCTATCCATACGTTTTTATCATCTGCTTTTGCGAATACGGAAATGATGCGGGCATTGCATTGGGAATTTTGGTTGTTGTAATGAGAAAATAGCCTGAAGGATTGAGGAATATAATTAACTCCACCAAAATATGTGCCAATCCATAATCCATTTTCCTTGTCAAGAAAAAGTGTGTGTAAATAACTGTCGTTCAGATTGCCGGGTATATCAGGACTTGCTTTAAACGTATGGTATTCTCCTGAGGACGTGTTATATTTTGTAAGTCCTTCATCTGATGCGAGCAAAAGTATGCCAGGTTCTAATTCTACGATTGACCTTATTTGAAATACACTATTGCCTTCAGGTTGCAATACGTGAGACCATTTGCCGGAATGCCTGTCAAAATTAAAAAGTCCTTTTTCGGTTCCGATCCATAGATTATAATACGAATCCTCAAATATTGATATTGTATTTTGGGGTGATGACTTGACCGGAACGAAAATATTATTTTTCTCTTCATATTTGCTGAGTCCTTTTTCCGGACTTGCCACCCATATGTATCCCTTGCTGTCTTCTATGATATGTGATATGATATCGGAATTGATCTTTCCAATTGCGGCATAATGGCGTATATTTTTGTTTTCTCCGTCATATCTGAAGATTCCTTGTCCGGAAGTCGTGATCCAGGTGCGTCCTTTTTTATCAAAAAGAATATCACTTACCGGAGACATTATCCTTATGTCATTTCCTTCTACGGGAGATATGGCAAACCGTTCCTTTTTAAGGTCAAAGATTGCAAGTCCCATATCGCTTCCTACCCATAACCTGTTCTTGTTATCTTCCCGGATGGAATATATCACTTGTCCGAGTGATTTGACTTCAGAATCCCGCCATATTGAGATGTTTTTGCCATCGAAACAATGTAATCCGTCAATTGTTCCGAACCACATCCTGCCGAGATTGTCTTGTGTAATGCTGTATATTGCGTTTGATGACAGCCCGTTATCTATAGTTAACTGTTGCACGTGCCTATTGTGGGCATTTGACACAATGCCATGAAATATAATAAAGATTATCAGATAGGTTAAACGTTTGTTCATATAAGTGATAGAATCGTAAAGAAGATTTGAGTTTTTCAAGTTTGGCAAAGTTAATACATATAATGGTTATTTGCAAAAATTAAAGCGATGTGTCAAAATTCATGAATTTTGACACATCGCCATCATTTTTTAACAGCTTCCAAGTTGTCGTAAATGGTGTGTATTTGTCAGATATTTATGACGTTCACTGTTTTTGTTGTTTTTTTGGGTAGTTTTATCTCTATGGTAGATATCTGATTACCTTTTACATCAGTTGATGTTGTTGCATTGATCTTTTTTCCGTCACATTCAAGAATATCGTGTTTACCTTGAAAAGAAGCCTTCCAGATAAGATCCCGATCGGTATTGTTTTCTATTTGGGAAAATGACATGCCTTTATGAACAAGGGAAACATATCCATCAAAAACGGGAACGTTATTGATGCTTGAATCATGTCCGTCAATTCTTGAAAGTGTTGATATCTCGTTGCGGGAAGCTGAGGCACGTAGTCCCATTGCCCCGGAGACAATACCCTCTATGAGCCCGAAAGACACTTCGGGATATTCTGAGCGGTTGATTGCGGGTAGGGTGGTAAGGAAGTGGTATGCGTCTTCATTATACCCCATTTCATAGAACAGAACCGGAAAGGCAGACATGTTTTCGACATTCCATTCTCTTGAAAGTATGTCGGTCACGCTTGCTCGCTTACGGGTGATATCGTTTGTGGCACTGAACCAGAGTATAAACGGAACCCCTTCACCGCGATAAAACTTTTTTTCTGTTGTCCAGAAGGTGTGGTAACGGCAGTTATCTTCATCCCACCATTTGTTGTCAATAATGTCGCTATATGATTTTGCCATTTTTGACGCATGCGCAGCCTCTGTGTTTTTGCCGTTGAGGGCTACAATTTGTGAATATGCCTTGAACCCGCCGTGTAGCGCGGCAAGTAAGTCTACACCTAATGTCAGACCTCTGAAATTTTCTACATAAGAAGGCAACCCGCGACAGGTATGGAAATTATTTTTTTCATTGAAATCAGGAGACTGGTTCATATATGGAGGACGTTCCATGATATTCTCGGGTCGCAATTGCCACTTGTCAAGATATTCATTTACTGATAAATCATAAAAATTGGTAAAGCTCTTGTCAGAAATATAATCTTTGTCCGCTGTCCATTCGTATAGTTTAAAACATGCCTGCATTACATCGAAATTCGCATTCAGGTTGTACCAAAACTCCGTGTCGGAAGCATAGTCGGCAGGTGCCGGTTTGTCATAACGGTTTATCTCCCAGTAAGAGCAATAATCCCGGCTCGGATTGATATTCTTTACAAACTTCCGCATCATGTTCTTGTTGTGTTTGGAGAGACCCAATATATGTGCCCCTATTGACTGGTGGGATACGTCTCGCATGCAGAATGCCTCACGTTGCGGCAGTGCAGCTTCGTACCATGCTCCAACCGGATCGTTACTGTCGTGAGAATAGCTCATAGCCATCTTCTTTGCCCAGTCATATGTTTTCTGAAGGGTGCTGTCAGAAGATATGAACACAGCTATTTCTTCTGCCGGTATTTCTGTGACTGATGTTGCAGCTTCCGATATACATGATGAAAAAGCACATGCAGTCATTATAGATATTGCGTAATGAGCTTTCGTCAGCGAGTGCTTGTTTTTAAGTGTAAACATAATACAAGAAAGGTGCTTAAATCATTTTACTGTCATTGCGAAACCGCCACCGGGAGCCAGATTAATTTTAAGGTCCCTGTTGCCGTTTATTGTTATTTCTTCTTTTTTATAATCATTAGCATGCTTGGCAGAATTTGCACCATCCCTGAAAAGGATTGCATTGCGATCTGAGTCTCCAAGGAATGAGAGGTCTACCGATATTTCACGTGGTGACCAGTCTGTGATTCCTGCGATATACCATGAGGAGCCTTTGCGTCTTGCTGTCACGATGTATTCTCCCATTTTTGCATCAAGTATTATTGTTTCATCCCATGTTGTAGGCACAGTGGCGATGAAATCGCGGCATTCCGGTTCTTTATCGTAGTTTACCGGAGAATCGCAGAGCATTGTGAACGGGGAGTCCAAAACCGTGAACAAGGCAAGTTGACGGCAGCGTGTCCCTTGGCTCATCGGTTCTGTATAGTCTTCATGATAGGTTTCTTTGGTGCCGTTTTTCATGGCTCCGGGTGTATAGTCCATCGGACCTGCAACTTGCCTTATGAAAGGTATTGTTACTTCATACTTTACCTGATCAAGATCAATAGAGCTCCATTTCATCTGTTC
>CAMYSW010000158.1:0-6007 GCA_947297425.1 uncultured Porphyromonadaceae bacterium | reverse complement strand
CTTACCAGGTGACAGATAGCGGAAGGTCACGGAGTTGTTTTCCACCGGCTCTGCACGCATCACGGCATCGCTGCCGGAAAGCAATTCCACGAATGTCGGTATCCCCGGTTCAAGTCCGGAAAGCTGGAATGTCAAAGAACAGTAGTCTTCCTCTTTTTTTGTGGTAAACTCATGGGATATCGGTCGGGTAGGTTTCCCGTATATCCCGATTGCAGCCATAGTGTCGGCAACGAGCCTGTATTTTGTTTCATACGCCCATGGATACTCCACCTTGAAATTGCGGGGAGACACGCTGTCGCGTGGTTGTAGCGAGAACGCGTCTTTTACCGGCTTCCATGTCGAGTCTACTAATGTTTCAAGCCTGAACGCGCTTGTGTCAAGGCTCGAGAGGGGAGTGGCAAATTCAAATTCTACAGGCATATTCACCTCTTGTTGGGTAGACTTGAACAAAACATCAAGTGTGATAGCCTTGATGGAATCTTCAGCTGATATTTTTTTTGCCTTGTCGTTCTTTTTAGCTTTCTTAGGTTTAGGGCGATTATAGTAAAATCGAAGAGAATCGGTTACTTCCGACAGGTTGCCGGTAGAATCCGTGCGCAGGTAAGTTGCTGCAATACGGAGTGAATCCGCGTGTACGAGACGTTCCGGAAGCCAATATACGATAGAGTCGTTTGTCACATTGCGTTCACCCACGGCTCCAACGAGACTTTCTCCGGCAGGATTAATGATATTAAGCTTCGGCAGGTTCTCGGCACGGGTGTTGAATTTCAGGAACACACGCGTCGTGTCGATTCTCTCATATTTTGAAAGGTATTGTGGGCGGATCTGCGAATTGAAAGTCCTGAGCAGGATGTCATTGGGGAGGAAGCGCGTGCGCATGCGGTTTGTCACGGTGTCAACTTCTCCGAGGGTATTGTAAACCGTGTCTGTCGTTTCCACAGTTTCCGATCCGGGGGTGACCGTCACTTCATAAAATGCTATGTCTTCTTCCGGATTCTCATATTTGTAATCATTATCCTTGTCGTCGAGGGCGAACACGCGATATGTGCCTTCCTTAAGACCGCGTATTGTGAACTGACCGCGATCATCGGTTTTTGCAACCCTCAGTAGCGGAACCTTGACGAATGCCGAATCGTTAAGGTTTTCATGAACGCCTACGAGTATCCCTTGGCGCGGTTCGAGGTTTCTGGAATCAAGCACCATCCCGGATATTCGTAGCGAATCCAGTTCAGCCCCTGTGGAAAATGTGTAGGTGAATCCTTGGAGTTTGTTGGCTTCGTTATTATCTTCAATCGCATCTGCGAAATCGATAGTGTATGTGGTGTTCGGCAGTAATGAATCGAATGTCACTGTGACGCGTTTGCCGACCGATGCCACACGTGGCACCTGTCGAGACGGAGGAGACACGACAACTTTTGAAAAAGCGTCTTTGACATTTACCAGCTCGTTGAAAGTTATGCTTATCCTGGTCTTGTCCACATTTAGTGAACCTTGCGGCGGATTGGCGCTTACGAACAGAGGAGGGTCCTCATCGCGTGCCCCTCCCGAGGGGTTTCCGATGTTGGCGCAAGCTGCGGCAAACAGTGTCACCACAGAGAATAGAATAAACTGTAGTAATGTGTTTTGTCTTATGATATGGGAATAATGAAACTTCATCATCTGCTCTGTCTTATGTAATATTCAACTGCTTTTGAGACAGCATTTGTCTTAAAGGGGTTCAAAAATAGCGAAAATTATTGAGAAATGGGGATGGAATCTGTAATTTTATGCTTTGAATGCTCAAAACATAAAAAAAAAGCCGTATATTTGCAAGCTGAAAAGTAGTATTTCCACAGGAACTATCCTCTTGGAGGAGTGATTTCCGTGGAAATTCATCATAGGAACGAATTTAAAAAACAATAAAATAACAACAAAATCGAAATGCAGAACAAAGGGTTTATCAGCACCATTGCTATCCTTCTGGTATTGATTTGCGGTTTTTACATCTCTTTCAGCTTTGTAACTTCTCACTATGAGAAAAAAGCGAAAGAGTTTGCAGCCATGACCGCCAAAACCAGCGACGAGACCAATGATGCCTACAAACAAAGTCTGAAGCAATTCAACGACTCAATCGACAAAGAGAAAGTTTATCTGTGGTACACCTACAATCAGGTTCGCAAGATGGAGGTTGGTCTCGGTCTTGACCTGAAAGGAGGTATGAACGTGGTGCTCGAGATATCGGTTCCCGACATCCTTCGCCAGTATGCATCGGGCGATGCTCAGCTCGCTCAGATCAATGCCGCTATCAAGAAGGCAGAGGCTGAAGGTGGCAAAGGAAGTGACAAGGATTTCGTATCGCGCGTGGCTTCGTATATACAGCCCGGTGTGATGGCGAGCCTTTTCGTTCGCGAAGGTGAATACATGGGCGGACTTAAATCAAACGCATCAAATGAAGAGGTTACAGCCGCTCTCGAAAAACAGGTAGACAGCCAGGTTGATGCTGCATTCAATATATTCCGCACACGTATCGACCAGTTTGGTGTCGTAGCTCCCAATATCCAGAAGCTTCAGGATAAGAACGGTCAGATTCTTCTTGAGCTTCCCGGCGTCAAAGAGCCTGAACGCGTTACCGAACTTTTGAAATCAAGTGCTAACCTTGAGTTCTTTGAGGTTTACAATTACAATGAGATTCTTGGTGACCTTCAGCGTTTCGCTGCCGCTTACGCACAGCAGGACACTGTTAACCATATCAACGTGATTGAACTTCTTGGTGGAACACAGCGTGCCGGACAGCCTATCGTGGGTATGGTCACTCCTTCCAACAAGAACCTTGTTGATTCTATCATAAATACGGATCTTGCCAAACGCACGCTTCCTTCAGACCTTACACTTATGTGGTCTGTTAAGCAGGCTGAGTTCCCTGTCACAGATGCTAACGGCAATATTGTCAAGAAAGACAACGGAGAAGACAAGACTGTTGGCTACTGGGAGCTTATCGCACTTAAGGGTGACGCAGTGCTCGAGGGTGATGCTGTTACTTCAGCTTCGTCTGAATATGACAATATGCGAGGCAACCTCGTAAACATGAAGATGAACGACCGTGGCGCTCAGGAATGGGCAACCATCACTCGCAATAATATCGGTCGTCCAATCGCTATCGTGCTTGATGATCATGTATACTCATTCCCCAACGTGAATAATGAGATCACCGGCGGTGGCTCGGAGATCACCGGAAACTTCACTCCTGAGGAGGCAAATGACCTTGCGAATGTGCTTAAATCCGGTAAGATGTCGGCTAAGGTTAACGTTGTAAGCAACAACGTGATCGGTCCGAGTCTTGGTGCCGAGGCTATCCAGATGGGCTTTATTTCGTTCATCGTGGCTATCATCCTGCTGATGATTCTTATGGTGGCATATTATGGCTGGATTCCCGGTCTTGTTGCCAACGTGGGACTTATCCTTAACCTTTATTTCACTCTCGGTATTCTCGCGTCGCTTCAGGCTGTGCTTACCCTGTCGGGTATCGCCGGTATCGTGCTTGCACTTGGTATGGCGGTTGACGCGAATGTGCTTATCTTCGAGCGTACCAAAGAAGAGCTTAAGACGGGTAAGAAGCTTCGTCAAGCAATCTCTGAGGGTTATGGAAATGCATTCTCTGCAATTTTCGACTCTAACCTCACTTCCGTGATCACCGGTGTGATCCTTCTCTTCTTCGGTTCCGGTCCTATCAAGGGCTTTGCAACCACTCTCATCATCGGTATCGTGTGCTCGTTCTTTACGGCAGTGTTCCTTACCCGTATCGCATTCGACCTTATCACTAAGAATGGTCGTTGCGCAAATATGTCGTTTGCGACAGCAATCAGCCGCAACTTCCTGACTAACCTGAAAATCAATTTCATGGGTCAGTCTAAAAAGGCGGCAGCTGTTTGGGTAGCGCTTATCGTGATATCAATTGCGTCTCTTGCTATCCGAGGCATGAACCAGGGTATTGACTTCTCCGGTGGTCGCAACTATGTGGTTCAGTTCGAGAAAGATGTGGACCGTCAGGCTGTTCAGGAGAAACTCCTTAACCTTTTCCAGACAAAAGCTAACGATCCTACAGTCTCTGTTGCCGTTATCAACATCGACAACCCTTCAAAACTCCGTATAAGCACCAACTATAAGATTGCTGAGGAATCAGAAGGTATTGAAAATGAAGTTGCTTCAATCCTTTATGAAGGACTTAAGGACGAGCTTACCGTAAATGGTAAGACAATGGATCTTGAAGCATTCTCGGTATCGGATGAAAGCCATGGTATCATCTCTATCCAGAAGGTAGGTCCTTCCGTTGCAGATGATATGAAGCGTGATGCATTCTGGGCTTTAGGCATAGCGGTTATCTGCATGTTCCTATATATCTTGCTCCGTTTCCGCAATATCGCATTCTCTGTTGGCGCAGTTTGTGCAGTGGCATTGACGGCATTCCTTATTGTAGGTTTCTACTCTATATGCTGGGGCTTCCTTCCTTTCTCAATGGAGATTGACCAATCGTTTATTGCCGCTGTGCTTACGATAATCGGTTATCAGATCAACGATACCGTGGTTGTATTCGACCGAGTTCGTGAGATGATCGGTATCTATCCGAAAGAAGACCGTCGCAAAACGTTCAACAAATCATTGAACCAGACAATGAGCCGTACGGTGATGACTTCATTCTCGACGTTGCTCGTGCTCCTTTGCATCTTCTTCCTCGGTGGCGACACAATCCGTTCGTTCACATTTGCAATGATCTTCGGTGTGGTTGCCGGAACATTCTGCTCGCTTTACTGTGCTGCTCCTATCGCTTATGCGATCATGTCTCGCAGCAAGAAAGGTAACGGTGCTCAGGCAAATGCCGATGGCAAGCCTGTTCTTGAAGGCAACCGTCGCTTCAAATAAATGAATAATAAATCTTTCGCGAATATTTCTTAATTCGCGGATAGAGCGTTAAAAGGGTCGAAAATTATCATAATTTTCGACCCTTTTAATTTTTTTATAACTTGTTGGTTGAAACAAACAGCATTTATAGTAGGTTATACATTCATAGGCGTAAATGATTTAAACAGCTTCTTAGGCAGTTTATAAAACGAATGAAGTTTGAATCACATTATTAACACCGCCTTCGCTTATGCTATGAAAACTACCATCAGAATACTAATCTCAATGATAGCAATGGCATCGGCTATAGTTCCGGCTTTTTCGCAGATGCCTGTGAATATTACGGCTAATGACCTTGTGACCAAGGTTTACGGAGTTCTTTCTCCCGAAAGTTCCAAAGCGGAACTTTGTGAGGATTGTGCAACTATTCTTAATCTTCGTCCTTCAGAGGAGGATATGGGTCTTTGGCTTGATAGCACGGATGGCTATCAGTTCAGTTACTACGGATTGACAGTTCCGGATGTATCAGCCTTGGCCTCAATAGAGCGGGATTCCGTTGCTAATTTCGGTTTCTTTTTCCTGTTCCCATATAGTTCCACTTCCACGAAAGAGGAGATGAATCTAAGGCAGTCACAGTTTTGTGGCAGTCTTTTACGTGAGATGTATGATATAGGGGTGTCTCTTGATGTCATTACGAATCCTGATTCGCTGTTTGAAGTGGCGGGAAATTATAAAGGGAATTTTGTGGAGATACGACTCATGGATGAGGTTGTCTCCGGTTCTTTGGGCAGATATGTCTTGTTCCTCTCTGTTGAACCTAATGGCTTCACTGACGCAGACAATCTTGCAGCTACCATTGACTGACAAGTAAGTGATCACTTAAAAAATAACTCCGGACAGATTGGAAATTCTGCCCGGAGTTATTAATTGGTATGACAGTAAGTTATTTCTTGGCGGTTTTGTCGAGGAGGTGTTTTACCGCGCCTTCAAGCTGTGAGTCAATACCTTGGAGCTCATCGCCCGGATTATTGTAGATTAACACGTCGGGATTGAGCTGATGGTTTTCGAGAACATTACCCTTCATGTCCACGCTCGTTACCTGGGGTATGCCGAAATATAGGCTCGGATCGAT
>CAMYSW010000157.1:0-6020 GCA_947297425.1 uncultured Porphyromonadaceae bacterium | reverse complement strand
ATGATAACCGTAGTGATAGCACTCCTCCCCTGCTGCCTTTTCGGAATGTGGAATATAGGACTTCAACATTACCGCGCCATCGGTGAGTTGGACCATAGTTTCATGGAACTCTTCTTCTATGGTTTTTTTGCAGTGCTCCCGCAGATACTGACAGCCTATATCGTGGGATTGGGAATAGAGTTCGTAGTAGCACAGTTGAGGGGACATGAGATCCAGGAGGGATTCCTTGTATCCGGAATCCTAATCCCGATGATTTGTCCTGTCGACACCCCTTGGTGGATGCTCGCAGTTGCAGTGGCATTCTCGGTCATCTTTGCCAAAGAGGTCTTCGGAGGAACGGGATATAACTTCCTTAATGTAGCCCTCGTGACACGCGCATTCCTTTTCTTCAGCTATCCTTCGAAGATGAGCGGCGACAATGTGTTCGTATCGCTCGGCAATTCTCCGGCAATCGATTCCTACACAGGCGCCACACCTCTCGGTCAGCTTGCATCCGCCACGGAGCCGGGCATTACAGTCAGCAATATTTTGGGTGAACCCCTCTCTCTTGCCGATATGTTCTTCGGGCTTTATCCCGGTTCATGGGGCGAAACATCAACATTATGCATTCTCATAGGAGCAGCCATCCTCCTCTTCACCGGCATTGCAAGCTGGAGAATAATGGGATCGGCACTTGTCGGAGGTTTCCTCATGAGCGTGCTGGCAAACCATTTCGCGTCCGACCTTTATCCGGTGACCTTCATATCGCCTATAGAACAGCTTTGTCTCGGTGGATTCATGTTCGCCATCGTGTTCATGGCAACGGACCCGGTCACTGCATGCCGCACGAATACAGGGAAATACATTTACGGATTCCTTATAGGAGCAGTGGCAATGGTTATCCGTTGTTACAACACCGGCTATCCGGAGGGGGCGATGCTCGCCGTTCTTCTCATGAACTGTTTCGCACCGCTGATCGACTATTGTGTTGTCAATGCAAACGTGCGCCGACGTCTCCGCCGCGCCGAAATCAAGAACTCCTAATCCGCAATCGCCATGAACAGACAAAGTAATCTTTACACGGTAATATATTCTGTGGTATTGGTAGTGATAGTGGGGGTCCTACTTTCGGTAGTGTATCAATTCCTACGTCCAAAACAGGAAGAGAATATAGCCAACGACACAAAACGTCAGATCCTTGCTGCCGCACTTATAGTGCCTTCAGAGGGTCAGAGCGTAAGTGAACTGTATGCCACTCACGTGACAGACTCATATGTGGTCAACATGGAAGGAGACCGCATCGACTCCGATATGGATCCCTTCTCAGTCAACATCAGTCTCGAAGTCAAGAAGCCTGCCTCGCAAAGGATCCTGCCGGTGTTCGTATGCAACACCGGAAACGGAAACAAATACATAATACCGGTATATGGAGCGGGATTATGGGGACCGATCTGGGGATATGTAGCTTTCGATTCCAATGGTGAGACAATATACGGAGCATATTTCGCACATCAAGGTGAAACACCGGGACTCGGTGCGGAAATTGAGAAACCCGCTTTTAGCGACCAGTTCCAAGGGAAAGATATCTTCAATGCGGAAGGAGCTTTCAAATCGGTGAAAGTTGTTAAAAATGGTCAGGAACCATCGGAGGGAGCATACGTGCACGCTATCTCCGGGGGCACGATCACGAGCCAGGGCGTGCAACGCATGCTTGAAAATTCACTTGAACCATATTCCGCATTCTTAAAAAAACTTAGCCAAGGAAAGGAGGTTGAGAAATGAATCTGAAAAAAACATTCCTGCCACTGATCAATCCTCTCTCTAAAGAGAATCCTGTTATTGTGCAGGTTCTGGGTATATGTTCGGCATTGGCGGTCACAGCCAAGATGGAACCCGCCCTTGTCATGACCATCTCCGTTACGGCGGTGCTCGCCCTTTCAAATGTGATTATTTCATTGTTGAGGAATACCATCCCGACATCTATCCGCATAATTGTGCAGCTTGTGGTGGTTGCGGCATTGGTAGTGATCGTGGACCAGGTTCTGAAAGCATGGAACTATGAAGTTTCAAAGGCATTGTCGGTCTTCATCGGACTCATCATCACCAACTGTATAATCATGGGGCGTCTCGAGGCGTTCGCGCTTACCAACCGCCCTTGGCAGTCGTTCCTTGATGGAATCGGCAACGGCATCGGATATGGTGTCATATTGGTGATTGTATCGTTTTTCAGGGAACTTTTCGGCAGCGGAACGCTTATGGGCTATCAAATATTCCCTCAAAGCTGGTATGAAGCCGGATATATGAACAACGGCATGATGATCCTTCCCCCAATGGCTCTTATCCTGGTAGGGTGCATAATATGGGTTCACAGGGCAAAGAATAAAGATCTTCAGGAATAATCTGCAAAAAGGAAATGACAAATGGAAAATCTTAACTTATTCATACGGTCGATCTTCATCGACAACATGATTTTCGCTTACTTCCTGGGCATGTGTTCTTTCCTCGCAGTGTCCAAGAACGTGGAAACAGCATTCGGGCTCGGGGTTGCCGTGACGTTCGTGCTTCTGATAGCCCTGCCGATCACATGGTGTATCAATCAGTATCTGCTCCTTCCCGGCGCGTTGAGCTGGCTTGGAGAGGAATACGCATCCACCGACCTGTCTTTCTTAGGGTTGATTATGTTCATCGCCGTTATCGCCGCCTTGGTGCAGATATTGGAGATGGTGATAGAAAAATATTCTCCGGGACTTTATAACTCACTGGGTATTTTCCTTCCCCTGATCGCTGTGAACTGCGCGATACTCGGAGCGGTCCTTTTCATGCAGCAGCGGGAGTTTACGAACGCATGGACAGCCACCGTATACGGAGCAGGCTCGGGCATAGGATGGTTGCTGGCAATCGTCTGCCTCGCGGCTATACGCGAACGCCTCGACTATAGCAACGTTCCCAAACCATTGCGCGGCATAGGCATTACCTTTATCATCACCGGACTTATGGGCATAGCCTTCATGAGCTTCCTCGGCATTAAACTGTAATAGAAAATGATAATGTACTCACTCAATATGATTCAATGGAACAGTGTGGTTGCAGCCTCGCTGATTTTCCTGATAATTGTGCTGATTCTTGTCATCGTGCTCCTCGTGGCAAAAAGATGGCTCGTCAATAGCGGAGAAGTGACAATCTCGATCAACGACGGGAAAAAAACTATTCACGCGGCAGGAGGCAAGAGCCTGCTGACCACTTTAGGGGAAAACGGAGTGCACCTCTCTTCGGCATGCGGAGGGAAAGGAAGTTGCGGTCAATGCAAACTGCAAGTTCCCTCCGGTGGCGGAGATATGCTTCCCACGGAAGCCGTACATTTCACTCGCCGTCAGATAAAAGACGACTGGCGTCTCGGATGTCAGGTAAAAGTGAAGGGAGATATGGAAATCAAGGTCTCCGAAGCTGCCCTTGAGGTGAAGGAATGGGAATGCGAAGTGATATCCAACAGGAATGTTGCCACCTTCATAAAAGAGTTCATCGTCCGCCTCCCTGAAGGGGAACACATGAACTTCATTCCAGGCTCCTATGCCCAGATCCGTATTCCTGAATACAGCATGGACTATGATAAGGATATAGATAAGAAACTGATCGGTGATGAATACATCCCCGCCTGGGAAAACTTCGGACTCTTCTCCCTGAAAGCCAAGAACGACGAGGAAACTGTGCGTGCATATTCCATGGCGAACTATCCCGAAGAGGGAGACCGCATAATGCTCACCGTCCGTATAGCCACACCTCCTTTCAAGCCGAAACCGCAGGTAGGCTTCCAGGACGTTCCCGCCGGTATAGCGTCTTCGTATATATTCTCTCTCAAACCTGGCGACAAAGTGCTTATGAGCGGACCTTATGGAGACTTCCACCCTATCGTCGATTCAAAAGCGGAGATGATATGGGTAGGCGGTGGCGCAGGTATGGCTCCGTTGCGCGCCCAGATAATGTGGATGACAAAGACTCTCCACACCACCGACCGGAAAATGAGCTACTTCTATGGAGCGCGCGCTCTCAATGAGGTGTTCTATCTCGAAGATTTCCTACAGCTTGAGAAGGAGTTTCCCAACTTCAAATTCCACCTTGCCCTTGACCGTCCCGATCCTGCTGCCGATGCAGCGGGGGTTAAATACACCGCAGGATTCGTTCACAATGTGATGTATGAAACCTATCTTAAGGATCATGAGGCTCCGGAGGATATTCAGTATTACATGTGTGGTCCCGGCCCGATGAGCAATGCGGTGAATAATATGCTCTATAATCTCGGTGTCGAGCCTGAAAGCATACACTATGACAATTTCGGAGGGTAGACCTTAAATATTAACAAAAAAATAATTTATCATGAAAAGAGACAACGCAATTTTTGAAATTATCGATCGTGAGCACCTGCGTCAGCGCCGTGGCATCGAACTTATCGCAAGCGAGAATTTTGTAAGTGATGAAGTGATGCGCGCCATGGGTTCGTGTCTCACAAACAAATATGCGGAAGGATATCCCGCACACCGCTACTACGGCGGCTGTCAGGTTGTTGACGAAGCCGAAAACTTGGCTATCGAACGCGCAAAGAAGCTTTTCGATGCTGAATGGGCAAATGTTCAGCCGCATAGCGGAGCGCAGGCAAACATGGCCGTATTCATGGCTTGCCTCAAACCCGGTGACAAGTTCATGGGTATGGACCTCAGCCATGGCGGTCACCTGAGCCACGGAAGCCCCGTAAACTTCTCAGGACTTATGTTCGAGCCGATCAGCTATACTGTACGCGTTGAAGACGGCAGAGTCAACTACGAAGAGATGGAAGAGAAAGCTCGCGCGGAGCGTCCTAAACTCATCATTGCCGGTGCCAGCGCCTATAGCCGCGAATGGGATTATGCCCGCATACGCAAGATCGCTGACGAGATCGGTGCGATATTTATGGTTGACATGGCTCACCCCGCCGGACTTATTGCTGCCGGACTACTTGAAAATCCGGTGAAGCATGCACATGTTGTGACAACTACCACCCACAAGACCCTCCGCGGTCCACGTGGCGGACTCATCTTGATGGGTAAGGATTTCGACAATCCATGGGGCAAGAAGACTCCCAAGGGTGAAATCAAAAAGATGTCTGCCCTTCTGGATTCCGCCGTGTTCCCCGGCGTGCAAGGCGGTCCATTGGAGCATGTGATCGCAGCAAAGGCTGTGGCTTTCGGTGAAGCTCTCCAACCGGAATGGAAAGAATACGCCCTTCAGGTAAAGAAAAACGCACAGGCACTCGCTGCGGCACTTATCAAACGTGGCTACAAGATTATTTCCGACGGAACAGACAACCACTGCATGCTCGTTGACCTGCGCCCGAAATTCCCGGAGATGAGCGGCAAGAAGGCGGAACGCGTGCTCGTGGAAGCAGACATCACGGCAAACAAGAATATGGTGCCTTACGATTCACGCAGTCCTTTCCTCACCAGCGGTCTACGCTTCGGCACGGCAGCAATCACCACCCGTGGTGCCAAAGAGGAGCTGATGGAGACTATCGCCGAACTGATAGACACCGTCCTCTGCAATGCAGATGATGAGAATGTCATCACAGAGGTTCGTCAGAAAGTGAACGACATGATGAATGACTATCCCATGTTCGCATGGTAGTTTAGAAGTCCTCAATTAATGAATTTTAAAGACATAAAATTTCCTTCCCGCATATTCATTACGGGAATAGACACGGATGCAGGCAAAAGTTATGCCACGGGCTGGATTGCCCGTGGCATGATTGATGCCGGAATCAATGTGATCACACAAAAATTCGTGCAGACAGGAAACACGGATTTAAGTGAGGATATTGACATACACCGTAAACTTATGGGCACAGGTATGCTTCCGGAAGACAGGCTTCACACCACTGCCCCTGAAATATTCACATATCCGGCATCCCCTGATCTCGCAGCCCGAATTGACGGCAGGGAACTGGATCTGAATGCTATCTCCGATGCCACCGATGCTCTTGAAGAGAAATACGGCAACGTCCTTATAGAAGGTGC
>CAMYSW010000156.1:0-6086 GCA_947297425.1 uncultured Porphyromonadaceae bacterium | reverse complement strand
GCACAGGCACAAGACCGGAGTATCGGCGATGTACTGAAACGTATGCCGGGTATTGATGTGTCAAACTCCGGCAAAATACAGTATCAAGGCGAGGACATCAACAAGTTCTACATCGAGGGTTCCGACCTGTTAGGTGGAAAATATGGTATAGCCACCAATGGCATAAACCACGATGATGTTGGTGCCGTGGAAGTAATGGAGAATCACCAACCGATGCAAGTGCTGTCCGGTATCAGTTTCTCCGATAAGGCTGCTATCAACCTCAAACTAAAGAATAAGGCGAAAGCCACTTGGTCTTTTCACGGCGATGCCGGAGGTGGTTACTCCTGGCAACCGGAAGGTGCGGTTTGGGACGGAGAACTGTTCGCAATGGCTGCTATGCCTGGATTTCAGAATATCACAACATTCAAGACCAACAATATAGGTGAAGACCTATCGGCAAGTGCCACTGATTTTTTCGCATCACGCCGTGAGACAGGACTGAGCCAATACGTAAGCGTTTCGCTCCCCGGAGTGCCAAACCTGAGCCGTAAGCGGACGCTGTTCAACCGCTCGGCTTTGGTATCGACAAACTCCCTTTGGAAAGTGAAAAACGGCGAATTCAAGACTCAGGTTGATTACTCGTTCAACCGCGTCACAGCTCAGGCAGCCAACATAACCACATATTTTCTCGAAAGTGGTGACCGTGTGATTACCGAAAACCGTGACGGCCGCGACCGCTCACACTCACTTTCCGGCAAGTTCATCTATGAGGTCAATCAAAAAACAACATTCATCAACAACACCCTCTCTACAAATATAGACTGGGATGACGTGACACTCGGTGTCACCGGCTCGTTGCCAAACGACCAGTCGGCAAAATTGCCCGACTACTATGTCACCAACAAATTCAAGATGATCAAGCGGTTCAATGGTAAACATTTAGTTACATTTCAGAGCAACAACGAATGGGAGTCATTGCCGCAGACGCTCAATGTATCATTGGAAGGCAACAATATCCGTCAACATATCGGCGATCATGCTTTCTATACCCATGAGAGTGCCGCCTACGCTTTCTCAATCAAAGGAATAACAGTCAGTCTTGAAGGTGGAGTGAAAGGATATTTGCGTTCACTTAATACAGAGCTGCCTGATATGCCGGAAGAAATACCGGGAGAAACTGAAAATGTACTGAATACAAATTATTTCACAGTCTATGCCTCCCCGAAGTTTGAATATTGGGTGAAGCGGGTGAATTTCACTCTAAACGCCCCGGTCAGCTTCGCGCATTACACATTTGACAAGGCCCTCGCCAACCGCTCGGAGGTTTATTTCTCGCCGTCGCTCAGCATGAACTGGAAACCGAACAACCGTTTTTCAATGACTCTGCGAGGAGGCATAGGTCGCTCCCCTATGAATCTCAACATGATTCAGCCCGGCTACATAATGACCAACTATCGCACATTCAAGCAAGGTGTGGATGAGTTTTACAATTCCACCTCACAGAACATTTCTGCAAGTTTCGCCTACAAGCACACTCGTCGCGGAGTGTTCGCCAACGCTATGGTAATGCAGTCGTGGTCGCACCTCCCGTACACAATGGCGCAACAGCTCTACGGCGATTATATCGTCTATTCATACACCGATGCCAAAAGTGACGGACAAAATCTGATGGCTATGGGTAGCGTTGGTAAGACTCTCGACTTCATGCGTGGCTCGGCAAACGTCAACGGCACATTCAACCGTGGCGAGTCACATCTTTTCTCCGAAAACAATGCCGTTAATTCAACAAGTATCGGCTGGAGTGTAGGAGCAAAAATCAATGGCGCGCCGCTCCGTTGGCTCAGTTTTGATTATCACATAGACTTCTCCAACAGCCAACTCCGGATGAACGGAGTCAAGAACTCATGGCTCAGTGGTATGGAAAACTCCTTGCTCATCAACATTATGCCTCACTCCAAATGGGAATGGCGCATAATGGGCGAGCACTACCGTAACGAACTCACCGAGAGAACATATAAAAACGTGTTCCTCCTTGATACCAAGTTGGTTTATAAACTCAACAAGCGCATCGAACTCTCCGCGATGCTCAACAACATATTCAATCAACGCACATACAATTACACAACCTACAGTCAGCTCTCCTCCTTCGAGTCGCAACGGTGGCTCCGCGGACGCGAACTGCTGTTCACAATCTCCCTACGAAAATGAAAAAGTTAATCAATCTTACAGTGATGTGCATTGTGGCGATAGCCGCACTCGCACAAGAGAAAGCTGATATTTTGGTCAGCTATGAATGTAAAACTCCCGGTTTTGAGCGCAAGGAAGTAAAGAGAGATATGACGTTACTGGCCAATGCATCTAAATCAAAATATTTCAATAGCATAAGCCTTTGGACAGATTCGCTGAGTTCTACTCCCGAAGGTAAAGCCAAACTTGATGAAATCATACGTGCGAATTGTCTGGTGATGCACCCTGATGGTTATGAATATTGGGACTTGACAAAAGGTCCTGTTAAGAATATCTATACCTATGTGTTTAATGACATCACATCCGGCTTGCAGACTGTTTATGACGAGTGGGCCGATGAACTTCACTACTATACCGAGTCATTAGAAGAACAGACTTGGGATATTTTCGCCGACTCTACCGCTACGGTTTTGGAATATGAGTGTATTATGGCGAAAACTGATTATCATGGAAGAAAATGGACTGCATGGTTTGCTCCTGATATACCGTTGAGTTTCGGGCCATGGAAGTTCCGCGGATTGCCGGGGCTAATCTTGAAAGCTGAGGTCGACGGTGGTTTTTCATTCATTGCCACAGGTATGGAAAAATCCGACAGAGCAATGACTCCTATGTATTCAAAAGGAGAGTATTCCGAAATATCCAGAATTAAAGCGCAGGAAGAGCATGAATATTTCGTAAATAATCAGGAAAGTATTTTGAAAGCGCAAAACGGAGGACTGGCAAAAATCACTTACGCTGATGAAAACGGCAATGAGATTAGCGCACCGGTCTATGATGCGCTAATAATGAGCCTTGAACCCGATTATAAGAAGAAAAAATGAACAGAATAATCTCCACAGTAGTAATGTGCTTCTTAGCGATAGTCGCAGTTGCACAGGAGAAGGCTGATATTGAAGTTAGCTACGATGCCTCGCGTGTCAATCTTCGGGATGGCAGTCCCATCTCTCTCAACAAATACATTCTTCTCGCCAATGCAAAAGAGTCAAAATTCTATTCTCCGATAACTGAATATATCGATTCGTTGCAGTCAACACCCGAGGGTGATGCTAAATACAAAGAAATGACCCGTGGAGCATATGTGAGCGGCAGACTATCATCGGAACATCATCACACCCTCGCATAAACTTCACCGCCACTTATACATTCGGCTACGGCAAAAAAGTACAACAAGGCAATGAAGTCGGCGAACAATCAGGCGCAGCATCAGCAATCTTGAAATAAAAACAGCTAATCATACCAATCTCTCCCGGCTCTCGGCTTAATGTCGGGAGCTGTTAGTTAAGAACCATTTTAATATTTTAATAATGTATTCATATTTTATAACCAGAGCAATGAACAAGATTCTCATTGTAGATGCGTCCGCATCCGACGGGAGAATTATGGCAGGCTTGTTGACACGGGCCGGTTATGATCCTGTCGTTACGGATTGCATCGAGGCCGGAAAAGTTGAGGCGGCAAAGCTGCCTCCCGGCGCGGTTATCGTCACGGCAATGCGATTGCCTGACGGTACCGCAAAAGAGTTTATTAACTGGCTGAAGACCGAGGGATACAAATTCCCCGTCATAGCCATAGTGGATAACCTGAACACTGACGCTGTTGATGTGATGCGTGGCGGTGGAGCTGTCGATGTGGTTCAGCGGCTTGCGCTTGACAAGCAACTGATTGAAACGGTTGAGAAATATGCAAAACCGGAACACGTCGTGCTGACACTCGGCAATCAACTGTTACCGCGCAAAAGCGAGGTATGGCAGAAGATTGAGGAAAAGATAACGGCTATTGCCGCTACCAACGCCAACGCAATCATCTTCGGAGAGTGCGGTTCGGGCAAGGAACAGGTGGCACACCAGATTTACCTCAACAGTTCGCGTGAACAGAAACCTATAACCATCGTCGATGCCGGAGGTGCTGCTCTCGTAGGTCGGCACAATCCCGAAAATGAGCGCAGTGAAATCTACAACCGCATAGAGGGATATTTTCAAAAGTCAGCCGGAGGCACAATCATAATCAAGAATGTGCATCTGCTAACCTTTGAGAAACAATCGGTGTTACTGCATATCCTTGAAACCGAACACCCCGATGTCCGAGTAATCTGCACGGCAGAGCCGGAGTTGTTGAAGATGGTAACAGAAAAGACATTCCGCCCCAATCTGTTCTTCATACTCCGTCAATCAGACATCGCTGTGCCGTCGCTGAAAGATACGACAGAGGACATTCCGGAAATTGCCGATTTCTTCCTCAAACGTTATTCTGCCAAGACAGGCAAGCCGCGAAAGCACCTCGACGCATCGGCAATCAAGGCATTGAAACTCTATCCGTGGCCCGGCAACGTGCGCGAGTTGAAAGACATCGTTCTTTTCGCCGCCTTCCACGCCAAAGGCGATACCATATCCGAGGCTGACATCAATTTCAACCTCTCGGAGCCTGAAATGCCGAGTGCATTGAGCCTGAAAGATCCCACCTATGAGAAAAAGATGATTCTTGAAGCGCTTAACCGTATGAATTGGAATAAAACCAATGCGGCCAAGCTGTTAGGGATAAGCCGTTCTGCAATAGATTATAAAATCAAGCACTACGGATTGAAACGGGATTAAATGTGAATAGCCGTTAATTCGCCAAAATTTTGTATCTTTGTGGCGAATTTAGAAATCGTGTACGCTTTCGAGGCGTAACGAGAAAGAAATATTGGCGATTGGAGAGCCGGTCGCATACTGATACAACATAACATACGCCGCACCAAGTTCAATGTGAATCTGGACAATTCATATCGAGAAGAACAAAGTGATGCTTATGCTATGCGATTGCATAGCGTACATCCAATAGGTTTCTTCTCAAGGCAGTCCAGAGCCTACATTGAGATCTATATGGGTGTGCGCTTTTTTTATGCCTTTTTTCTCCCAAAATTTGGACACTTTACAAAGTTTTGGCAGTAAAGAAAAATACACGCCTCTAATGCGCTTTGCGTTAATGCTTGATATTCAGTAAAATACATAAAACAACCAACTTCTGTAATCCGATTGTAACATTCGCTGGTTCTATATCCGTGATTTGAAAACAATGTAAAACGAATTAGAAACAGCCGATAAATGGATTTATTTTCACTTACCGAAACCGAGTTCTTCCAGAAGCTGACCGAGGGGAAGAACGACAACCTGCACATCGCCTACAAGGATTTTGTGCTTCAAGTCAGCGAAATGTGCAGCAAAAGCACTCACAAAGGATATGTGATAACCGCCCTGCTCTATGCCGAGGTTGAGATACAGCATTTGCAGACGGCCCGCCAACGCGACGAGGTGAATCAGGAGCTTGCAGCCTTCATCAACAAGGCACTCCATTTCGTTCATCACACCCTCAACCATTACAAGGAAATGGAAATCGCCATGATCCCGACCGATGACTGTTTCGACAGCATCAACCTTGAATGGAACGCCGACAAAACAGACTTTATGGAACTGTGCTATGCCCTGAAGATTGGCAAATGCCTCAATTCAGATGCCACAGTGACCGATATAATGAAAGCGCTTGCAAAGGCTTTCAACCTCAATGTGAATCCCAACTATCTCCACAAGAGATTCACAGAACTTAAATCGCGGGGCAAGAAAAGCCGCACGGCATTTCTCGATGTGCTCCAGCACCGCTTTAACCGTTTCCTTCACGGCTCCGACACCGGAGAATGGGAAAGTGCTTGATAAAGCACCGATGTCCGACCACTAATCCACTTTATTATATATTTTCATTTGGGAGTTGAATTTACAACCAATGGGGAAAGCCCGACTGTCCGCGATGGATAGCCGGGCTTTTTCGTGTCAATGGAGACGGTTGTTTGACGTGGAGAAGATGTCGTAGAGACGGATCTCCCG
>CAMYSW010000155.1:0-6088 GCA_947297425.1 uncultured Porphyromonadaceae bacterium | reverse complement strand
GGTCATACATTTTCCCCAATCAGTGGTCTTGAAGTCAAGAAACACGGAATTGAGGATATGATCAAGACAGCACTCTCCTATCCTTCCGGTACGAGAATGGCGGTGCTCATAGACATTCGTGTCCCTGAAAACCGGACTTTTGACCAGCAACTTGAAATATATCTGAAAGAGGGATATTCACGTCTTGAAAAAGATGGCGAATTTATAGCAATAAACGAACTCCGATCTAATGGAACCCCTGAATCTTCAGATGGATATCGTCTCCTTATCGACCGTCTGTCGGTGTCTGAAGATAAAGATGAAATCTCCAGACTAACAGATTCTGTGGAAACAGCATATTATGAAGGACATGACGAATGTATTATAAAGATTTGGGGAACAGACGGAGTGCACGAGCATCAGTTTTCAAAACGATTCGTGGCTGACGGGATGGAATTTCGTGAACCCAGCGACTTGATGTTCAATTTTAACAATCCTTACGGGGCATGTCCGGTATGCGAAGGATTCGGCAAAGTGCTCGGCATTAGCGAAGAACTTGTGATACCCAACAAAACATTGTCTGTATATCAGAACGCTGTTAAGTGTTGGAACGGAGACAAAATGAATGAATGGAAGAACCAGCTCATACATATTGCCCCCCACTTTAATTTCCCTATTCACACACCATATATTGACCTGACGCAGGCACAGAAAGATTTCCTCTGGCATGGCAACAGCCATTGGGAAGGGATAGACGGATTCTTCAAATGGATAGACTCACGTCAGGACAAGATCCAGTTCCGCGTCATGAAAGCCAGATACAGGGGCAAGAGCACTTGTCCTGAATGTAATGGCTCCCGTTTGAGGAAAGATGTGGAATATGTAAAGATAGCAGGCAAGACCATTTCTCAACTTGTAAAAATGCCCGTCTCGGAATTAGCTGTATTTTTCAAGAACTTAAAGTTAAATGCAACTGATGAAAAGATCGCAACGAGACTACTTGTCGAAATCAACCAAAGACTTGGTTTCCTTGATGAAGTGGGTCTCGGATATCTCACCCTTGACCGTTTGTCATCCTCCCTATCGGGAGGTGAAAGCCAAAGAATCAATCTGGCAACCTCACTCGGAAGTTCCCTTGTAGGTTCTTTATATATCCTTGACGAACCGAGCATAGGACTTCATTCACGTGACACGGAAAAGCTTATACGCGTGCTGCGTAATCTTCAAAAAATCGGCAACACGGTTGTTGTGGTTGAACATGACGAAGAAATAATGTTGGCTGCCGACGAAATCGTTGACATAGGTCCCGACGCAGGCAGGCTTGGAGGTGAAGTCGTTTTCGAAGGAAACCTGAAAGAAATCCTGAAAGGCGGAAATGCCAATGGATCATATACAGTTGATTATCTCAGGGGAAAACGGGACATTCCCGTTCCGAAGTTCAGACGTCCATGGAAACAGTTTATTGAAGTTGTAGGCGCAGCCGAAAACAATCTAAAAAACATAGATGTCCGTTTTCCATTGGGAGTAATGACAGTCGTGTCGGGTGTTAGCGGTAGCGGCAAATCGACCCTTGTAAGGGAAATTTTATATAAGGCACTCGTGCGTGCATTAGGAGAAACAGGAGACATTCCAGGCACACATCGCGCACTGTCTGGAGATATCAACAGCATCAAAGCAATAGAATTTGTTGACCAAAACCCGATAGGGACATCTTCCAGGAGCAATCCGGCTACATACTTGAAAGCTTATGACGAAATCCGGAAGCTTTTCTCGGAGCAACAGCTCGCAAAACAAATGGGATACACACCTGCATATTTCTCTTTCAATACAGAAGGTGGCAGATGCGAGGAATGCAAAGGTGAAGGAACGATAACCATTCCCATGCAATTCATGGCAGACATAGAAGTGCCATGTGACGTATGCCACGGTAAACGCTTCAAGCAGGAAGTCCTTGACGTGGAATACAGAGGAAAAAATATATATGATTTCCTTGAAATGACCGTGAACCAGACAATACAGTTTTTATCTGAATCCAACGGTTCGCAAGAAAAGAGAATCATAAAGAAATTAAAACCTCTTCAGGATGTAGGACTCGGATATATAAAACTCGGACAATCGTCATCCACCCTCTCAGGAGGCGAAAGCCAACGTGTGAAACTTGCCTATTATATCTCCCTTGACAAGCAAGAGCACACCCTGTTCATTTTTGACGAACCTACAACCGGATTGCACTTCCATGATATTTCCACATTGCTAAAATCCCTCAACCATCTTGTAGAGAAAGGTAATTCGGTTATTATCATTGAACATAACATGGATGTTATAAAATCCGCCGACTGGCTGATAGACATAGGTCCGGAAGGAGGAGATGCCGGGGGATCAGTAGTGGCTCAAGGCACTCCCGAACAGGTTGCAGAAGTAAAGGAATCATATACCGGGCAATTCCTGAAAAATAAACTAAAAATATGAGAAGTTTAATTTATACAATATTGACGGTTTCTATAATGACAATGACCGCTTCTTCCTGCATTCAAAAGAAAGAGCGGTCATTACGTGGCGATGCCAGGGAACTATATGTCAAAAGCCGTAGGATCACCGAAGCATATTTGGACAGTATGGCATCTGCCAAAGACAGCGCCTCATTGCTCTCATTATGCACCAGATTTGATGATGCCATCACTAAACTGAACTATGAATATTCCGCAGGTGCGGATTATGAAATCTCTGAAGGTGAAAATGACACGTTAGCCACCCTTACAACGCGATTCATTTCGATGAGGGATTCACTTTTACATACCTATGCAAATTCTACAAAAGAACCTGCAGTTCCTATGGATTCAACTGAAATATCATCCGGGCTTGATAACCCTCATCTCACACAATGAACAATCGAAAACCAATCTAAAACGGTTCTTACCTGATTCAATATAAAACGGTTCACGTGCCTTAGAAATAGCATTATAATCGTTTTTTGTCTTCTTGCATATTCCAAGTTCGCGACGAAGACAATAACGAGTCCTCATAACGGTAATATCATTAGATCCCAAGCCTTGTGAGACCTCTATCGCCCTATCGGCTGTTTCAGCATCATGATCCGCGTAGAATCTCTCAGCAAGACGATTGGCAATATTCCCTTCAGCTCCTATTTTTTCCTCCACATAAGACACCGAGCGATCTTCTATTCTCCTATATGAGAAAGGATAAGTTGCTTCCGCTGATTTATCAAGGATTTCAATAAGCTCCCTTTTCAAAGCAGTTAGCTGCGAAGCCGGAATATAAGTATCAGGATTCAATAAATTATTGAAATTCCTCAACTTATAGATAGTATTTCCAAGCTTGGCAAATATTTTCTCCGGCTCCATCCTCTTTTCAGCTTTAAACTTATCAACATTAAGCGCCAACCTCACACTCACCCCCCTGTCGTCAATGGCAGAAATGCCTTCTTCATCAATTTCAATATCAAGGCAGATAGTCCTTTTAACAGTTGGACGATCAAGCATCGCTTGCCATTCACGGTTGAATGTCCGGCGGATTTCACTCCCCTTGGGCATGTAAAAAGGTTTAGCTCCGATTATACGCCCGTTCTCTATGCGATTCACCCGGACTCCTTCATATTCGCCTTTGTCGTTAATAAAACTTATTCCATCCCCATTATTCAGTCTGCTGACATCATCAATACTTTCTCCCATTGATTTGGGCGTAAGGAGAGATGCCATCTGCTTCTGCCGCCTGCCTTCCAGAAAATAACTCGTGAAACCACGATTGAAACTCTTTTCCGGATCCGGAATAAACGAAAACTCGCTAACACCAAGAGACGAACGGCAATATTTATCAGGGCCAGATGAGATAACTTCATCAATAAGCTGTCTGTAATATGCAGTGATATTCTTAACATATGAGACATCCTTAAGACGCCCCTCTATTTTAAAAGACGAAACTCCCGCCTCAATCATATCCCGCAATCTATTTGCCGCGTTGAAATCTTTTAACGACAGAAGATATTTGTCCCTAAGAAGCACTTTCCCGTCTGCATCTGTCAGATTATATGGAAGCCTACACATCTGGGCACATTCACCCCGATTAGCACTCCTTCCATTCTCAACATAACTTGCCCTACACCTTCCGGAATAGCTCACGCATAAGGCTCCATGAATGAAACATTCAACAGGCACAGACACACTCCTGCATATCTCTCTTATCTCGTCAACTGAAAGTTCCCTGGCAAGCACAATCTGCGAAAACCCGACCCTATCCAGAAATTGCGCTTTTGCAACATCCCTTGTGTCGCATTGTGTGCTCGCATGAAGTTCAATCGGAGGAATATCCATGCGCAAGACACCCATATCCTGCACAATGATAGCATCCACTCCAACGTTATAAAGTCGCCCAATCAAACTCTCAACTTTCTTGACCTCATTATCATACACGAGAGTATTGACCGTGACATAAACACGGGCGTGAAACTGATGGGCAAACTTTACCACTTCGGCTATATCCTCTACAGAATTTGCAGCACCTTTCCTCGCGCCATGACTTGACGCACCCATATACACGGCATCTGCTCCATGAAGTATAGCCTCTTTAGCAACATTCTTGTCAACAGCCGGCGCCAATAACTCAAGCTTCCTCATTTCTTAAACATCCTGTCGATATTGCGCTTGTCTTCTCGCTCGCGGATCGACTGGCGCTTATCATATTGTTTTTTTCCGCGTCCGATACCTATCTGCATCTTTGCAAACCCCCTTTCATTAATAAAGACACGCATCGGCACGATCGTGAATCCGACATCGTCCGCCGCCTTTTCAAGTTTGGCAATCTCCTTTTTATTCAACAGTAGTTTACGGTCTCGCCTTGCAACATGATTATTATATGATCCATAGAAGTATTCGGATATATTCATACCTTTCACCCATACTTCTCCCCTTTCCACAACGCAATATGTATCAGTAAGCGAAGCCTTGCCGTCACGGATTGATTTGATTTCAGTTCCCGTCAATACAATACCGGCAATATATGTATCCGAGATTTCGTAATCAAATCTCGCGCGTTTATTTTTAATATTTACTTGTTCTGCTTTCATATATAAATCAACTATAGAACATGTTTAACCGAGTTCAGAGTGCTTGAGTTGGCAAAAACTCGTTAAAAACCCAATTCCAGAAAACCGGACAGCCTACTATAAGGAATGATAGCATTCCGCATGTGCGTGCCTCATTCTCTTTCGACACCCTGAATAACTTGACACCTTTACATGCAACGTATATCGTCCATAACGGCAAAAAGGCAAAAATCGGACCTGCCAACGGTAATAATCTAAACAATATGTAAAACACCGTCAATGTAGAGATGTTTAGCATCACATACTCTTTACCATAATAAGTATGTAGAATTTTACGAGCTTCTTTCGGAAGTAACAACTCCCCAGACAACAATACCGAAAAATACCCGAAGAAAAAAGTGATGAACGTTATTATTGCAGGCACCAAAAGAGAAGAAAAAGTAACATCCGCCTCATAAAACAGCGCGGTATACTCAGAAACTGCCGCTAAACCTATAAGTGGATAAAAACAGCCCGCCGCAACAGAATCCACAGAATATTTACATCTCTTCAATGCTTTCCAACCGTCCCCCGGATCAGAGAGCACTTTAATAAGCAACCCAAAGACAGAAGGTTTGGATGCATTCACGCTACCATTCCACGCCTCAGCATCGTTATCCTCATATTCCTCTCCCCCAATATGACATTGCTCCTCATCTGCAATCACATATTCACAAGACTCTGAATTGTCATCATTACCGGCAAGCACATATTCTCCACCGTTATCGGAGATTTCTTCTTCGATATTATAAACGGAGTCATTCTCTTCATCCTTCATTGAATACAAATTATCATTCATAAAATAAGCAAGAGCAAACTTAAAGGGTATTTTTTTAACAGCTTATAAGTAAGTGATCACTTACTTGAATCTATAGAGGGAGCGGCGACCATCAGGCCGTCGCTCCCTTAAAAATATGATGCTATATCTTATTGAGCACGGTCTTCGTTAAGAAGACGGATCATTTCAATCGCACTTTTAGGAATACGTGTGCCGGGACCGAAGATAGCTGC
>CAMYSW010000154.1:0-6170 GCA_947297425.1 uncultured Porphyromonadaceae bacterium | reverse complement strand
CTTTACAGCTTTCCATGGGGATAAAGAGCAACAAAACAGATAACCCTTCCCTCTCTCTCAAAAACAGGCGTAAAACGTATTTTGATTTTGATCAGAAGATACAGGCAACCATCAATGCATCGGTCGGTGACAAGTTAAAGTTCAATATGACTTATAACACGGATGCTACATTCGATTTTGATTCTAAGAATCTCAAGTTGAATTACGAAGGTAAGGAAGACGAAATTATCAAGAGCATCGAAGCCGGTAATGTCAGCATGACCACCGGGTCGAGTCTTATTCGTGGTGGGACAGCATTGTTTGGATTGAAAACTAAATTACAGTTTGGAAAATTGACATTGACAGGACTCGTTTCGCAACAAAATTCCGAGTCCCAAACTGTTTCAACATCCGGAGGCGTTCAAGCAACAAAGTTTAGCTTCAAGGCTGACAAGTATGATGCTAACCGACATTTTTTTCTTGCACAGTATTTTTATGACAATTATGATCAGTTTGCATCGCGTCTTCCTCATGTGTCTTCCGGCATAAAGATTACCAGGATTGAGGTGTGGATCACCAATAAGAACGGGAATTATAATGAATCACGCAATTTTGTGGGATTTATGGATCTTGCTGAGAACCGTAGGCTTGCAAACAATTATTGGCAACCTGATTTATCTTTCAATAACCCATCGAACCAGAGCAACAATCTTCTTGCCGTTGTGAAAGGAAACTATCCTGATGCCAGAAATATCAATATGGTAACTCAAGCTTTGGATCCATTGAGGGCATATGGCATTGAAGGTGGTAAGGATTTTGAGAAAGTGGAAAGTGCACGGCTACTTAAATCAAGTGAATATACTCTGAATGATGATCTTGGGTACATATCGCTGAAGTCGGCGCTTACAACAGACGAAGTGCTTGCGGTTGCTTATGAATATACGTATCAGGGAAAAGTGTATCAGGTAGGTGAGTTTTCTTCCGATATTACAAATACATCTGACTGTCTATATCTGAAAATGCTCAGAAGCACAACGGTTTCCCCTCGTCTTCCGATGTGGAGACTCATGATGAAGAACGTGTATTCACTTGGCGCTTATCAACTACAGAGTAAAAATTTCAAACTTAATATAAAATTCCTTAGCGATACCACAGGAACGGAGATCAATTATTTGCCTGTAGGATCAATAGCTAATCAACCGCTTTTACAGGTTATGAATCTTGACCGTATAGACTCTAATCAGGAGTCTAATTCTGACGGTTTTTTCGATTACATAGAAGGCTACACGGTTCAATCTTCCTCGGGTAAGATTATTTTCCCGGTCGCGGAACCATTCGGTGCGCATCTCGAAAGGAAAATAGGTAATCCTGCAATCGCTTCTCAGTATGTGTATAAAGAGCTTTATGACTCTACGCTTGTTGTGGCGCAGCAATTTGCCGACAAGAATAAGTATTCACTCGTTGGCGAGTATCAGGCATCAAATGGGGCACAGATACGGTTGAATGCGATGAATGTGCCGAGAGGATCCGTTGTGGTTATGGCGGGTGGTGTAGTATTGACTGAGAATAGTGACTATACTGTGGATTACTCTATGGGTATTGTCACAATAACGAATCAAAGTATAATAGATTCCGGAACAAATGTAAGCGTCACACTCGAGAATCAGTCAATGTTTTCCATGCAAAGGAAAACACTGCTTGGTCTTGATGCCCAATATCGGTTTAATAAAGATTTTACACTTGGTGGAACCCTGCTCCATTTTTCAGAAAAGGCATTAACGGAGAAGGTTAATATCGGAGATGAGGTTATCAATAACACAATGTGGGGAGTGAACATGAGCTATAATAAGGAATTTATGTGGCTCACAAATCTTTTGAATAAGATTCCTACAGTTAATGCAACAGCTCCTTCCCGCATAAATCTGAGTGCGGAATTTGCTCAGCTCGTGCCGCATAAACAGAAAAGCGGCTCTAACAAAGGATCAAGTTATATAGATGATTTCGAAGCAACCCAGACGGGGATTGACCTCCGTTCTCCATATTCTTGGTTTCTTGCATCCACTCCCTACGATGGAGGAGCTGATGCATTATTTCCCGAAGCTAAACTTAGCAATAATACTGATTATGGGAAGAACAGGGCATTATTCGCATGGTATTATATAGACAGACTTTGGACACAGAAAAATTCGTCTATGGTACCGGGATATATGAAGAACGATCCAAGCATGTTGTCGAATCCGTATGTAAGGGAAGTTAAGATAGATGAAATCTTCCCTTATAGAGATCTTAATTACGGAGAAGCGAATTACATTCAGACACTCAATCTGTCGTTTTATCCACGTGAAAGGGGGCCTTATAACCTTGATGCAGACAGGATTGATGAACAAGGACGTTTGCTTCAGCCGGAAAAACGCTGGGGTGGTATCATGCGCAAGATGGATAATACCAATTTTGAGACTTCCAATGTTGAATATATACAGTTCTGGATGATGGATCCTTTTCTGGATCCAGACAATCCAAATACTGAAGGAGGAGACCTTTACTTTAACTTCGGCGAGATTAGCGAAGATATCCTTAAAGACGGGATGAAAAGCTATGAGAACGGTTTGCCAATTGATGGAAATAATGAGTTTATAGCTGAGACGGTATGGGGTAAGGTGTCGCGCCAAAATTCACTTACTTATGCATTCGAGAATGCTCCCGATGCGCGCCTTCTGCAGGATGTCGGTCTTGACGGACTTAAAAATGACGAAGAGTTTTCTTTCCCGTCATATCGTGAATACCTTGACAAATTGCGTGCAAAATTATCGCCTGCGAGAATTGCCGAGATGCAGGAAGATCCGTTTTCTGCAATGAATGACCCGGCAGGTGACAATTATCATTTCTTCCGCTCTCCTTATTATGACGAGCAGCATGCCGATATATTGGAGAGATATAAACGTTACAATGGGGTAGAAGGCAACTCCCTTTCGCCTGATCAGTCTGATAATCCGCAGTATCAGTCAGCACGTGCAGTGCCTGATGTGGAAGATATAAATCAGGACAATACACTGAACGAATATGAAAGATATTTTCAATACAGGGTATCTATACGTCCGGAAGATCTTGAGGTTGGCAAGAATTATGTCACGGATAAGGTTGAACGCAGGGTCAATACGCCTGCCGGTCCTCAGCAGGCCGTATGGTATCAGTTTAAAATTCCGTTAAGTGCTCCCGAAAAAGTTGTGGGTGGCATTTCTGATTTTTCGACAGTGAGGTTTGCAAGAATGTTCATGACCGGATTCAAGGAAACAACTCATCTTCGTTTTGCGACCCTTGAACTTGTAAGGGGAGAGTGGCGTGATTACGGATTCAATCTAAACAGCAGGAATGATTCTCCGGCAGAGGGTGATATAGATATGACTGTTGTAAATATTGAAGAAAATTCGGCGCGTACACCTGTAAATTATGTTCTTCCCCCGGGTGTTGACCGCATCCAGGATCCGGGACAGTCTCAAGCTACCCAGCTGAATGAACAATCGCTTTCAATAACGGTCACCGGACTTCAACCCGGTGATGCACGCGGTGTCTATAAAAACACTCAGCTTGACATGCGTATTTACAAGCGTCTGCAAATGTGGGTTCATGCAGAAGCCCTTATAGACAACGCGACATCGTTGCGTAACGGTGACTTGTCAATCTTCATAAGACTCGGTTCTGATGTCAAGAATAATTATTATGAATATGAGATTCCATTGGAGCTCACACCTCCGGGAAATTATAATAATTTCAATTCTGCAGACCGTGCCCGTGTGTGGCCTCTTGCAAATTATCTTAATATTCCTCTTGATGTTTTCACTACTTTAAAGACATCGAGAAACAGGGACAAGAGTGCAAATGTGGAAGGAGTCGGGTATACGGTAGTATATACAGGACATGATCCTGACAATGTACAGAACACGGTTGCCGTGCTTGGAAATCCAAGCCTGAGTGATGTGAGGGTTATGTTGATAGGTATCCGTAACAGGTCCAATAGCGTCAAGGATGGAAATGTATGGGTGAATGAATTGAAAGTGACCGATTTTAATGAATCAGGTGGATGGGCGGCTAATGCCAATGTAAATATTGCAATGAGTGATCTGGCTATGGTAAATTTGGCGGCACATAAAGAGACGGCAGGTTTCGGCAGTGTAGACCAGCCTCTGAAATCACGCCGTATGGAAGACTATGAGCAGTATAATGTGGCTGTTCAGGGAGATCTCGGCAAATTCCTTCCTGAAAAAGCAAAATTGTCGGCTCCAATATATTTCTCAAAATCGCAAGAGACCGTGACACCGAAGTATAATCCTCTTGATCAGGATATATTGCTTAAGGAAGCTCTTGATGCAGTCCAGAATAAACAAGAAAAAGATTCTATAAAGAATTATGCAATTACAAAGAAAAGCGTAGAGAGTTTTTCTATTTCCAATTTTAAATTCAATGTCCAGAGCAAGAATCCGATGCCGTGGGATCCTGCTAATTTCACATTGTCTTTTTCGTATAATAAGCAGAAAAATGTAGACCCTACCACAGAATATGAGAACACCAATGATTATAGAGGCAGTTTTCAGTATTCTTATTCACCTTATATAAAACCATTAAAACCGTTATCATGGATTAAGGGAAAAAGCCGCACGGCTAAGTTTTTCCGTGATTGGGAAGTCAACTGGTTATTTAACAATCTTACTTTCTATACCGGTATGCATCGTTATTATTACGAGCAGCAAACAAGAAGCGAGGTGGATGTTGATTTCCAGCTGCCGGTCCAGGTTAGCAAGAATTTCGTGTGGGATCGCCAGTTCAGCTTGACATGGAACCTTATAAAATCGTTAAGCCTCACCTTTGCAAGCAACACGACTGCAAGAATTGAGGAAACGGTAGGAGCTGTAAACCGGAGGCTCTTTGCCGATAAATATCAACAATGGAAAGACACGGTGCTGTCTTCAATACGCCATATGGGAACTCCATGGAATTACAACCAGACATTTACAGGAACATATCGCGCGCCATTCAATCGCATACCGGCATTGGATTATCTGTCGGGTTCGGTTACCTATAATTCTGTTTACAGATGGGATAAGGGTGCTACCGTTGATGGGTTGTATCTTGGCAATACAATCCAGAACCAGACAACCTGGAATGCAGATGCCCGTTTGAATTTTGAGACACTCTTCAATAAATCCAAATATCTTCAGAAAATAAATAAACGTTTCTCCTCTTCTTCAAGTGCCCGAAACAGTAATGCCCGCACTAAATCGGGGACTCGTCAGCGTGAAAAGAAATTTGAAAGGGCGTTTACATTGTCTCCCGACACCAGCACGATAGTAAAGCATAATCTAAGAACCAAAAAAATCCGTTTTGCAGCTGTTGCCAATGGTCAGCCCAAAAAACTGAATTATAAGGTTATTGATGATAATACTTTGGAGATTCTTGACAGGGGATCGCAGACTGTTAAAATAACTATCCGCGAGAATAATAGAGAAAAGAAGAATTTTGGAACAGAATTGGCAGAGTATGGTCTACGTTTCCTTATGATGCCACGTTCCATGTCATTCCGTTGGCGTAGCGGACATTCCATGAATCTCCCATTGTTTTCACCGAACGTAGGGAATGTGTTCGGTCAGTCTCTTTCCCATGGTCCTATGTCTCCCGGACTTGATTTCGCTTTCGGTTTTTATGGCAAGGATTATGTTGAGAAGGCACTTGACAGGGATTGGTTGATTACAAGTTCGGATCAGGTATCTCCTGCACTTTGGACCAATAGTCGAGAGTTTAATTTTGAATTAAATCTTGAACCGGTTAAAGGTCTTAAGATTCTTCTGACATCAAACCTGACAGATTCAAGGACAGAGCAGATGCAGTTTATGTATGCAGGTATGCCTACATCATATTCCGGTTCATATATGCGCACGCATATTGCAATAATGTCTGCAATGAGAAATTCGAAGGCAGAAGACGGATATAATTCAGAATCATTCAACCGTTTCCTGTCATATATACCTCAAATCGCCCAAAGGGTGGAAGCTTCATATAATGGCACCGCTTATCCTTCCACCGGTTTCCTTGAAGGCTCTCCATTGGCAGGCATAGCTTATAACGTTGAAAATGGAGGTGTCAGCGCGACCAGTTCTGATGTGCTCCTGTCGCTTATACACATAACCGAGCCCACGAGC
>CAMYSW010000153.1:0-6170 GCA_947297425.1 uncultured Porphyromonadaceae bacterium | reverse complement strand
TGAAACGGGGAGCGGGTGCATCGGTATCACCACTGACCGCCAGTTCGGTAGGAAAAGAAGTATCACCAGCATCACTATAAGTGTTGTCTCAAGGAAGGTGACGAGCACTTCATCTACCGATTTGCTTACATAATCGGTGGAGTTCATTACGATGCGGTATTTCACTCCGTTGGGAAAGTATTGGCTAAGGTGATTTAGTTCCTTGATTGATCCTTTAGCCACGTCGAGTGCGTTTGCTCCGGGCAACTGACGGACTCCTATCATTGCAGTGGATTTGCCATTGACTTTTGCTATTCCGGAATATGATGAACTTCCCAGCTCTACGCGTGCTACGTCTTTAAGACGCAATATACCTGTATCATCGGTGCGTATCACTATATCCTCGAATTGTGACACGTCCGACAGCCGTCCCTGCACAGTTATGGTGTATTTAAATTCTTCCGGTCCACCGGTCGGTGCCGCTCCTACGGATCCAGCCGACACTTCCATGTTTTGGGCGCGTATCGCGCTCTCTATATCGGACGGAGAGAGTCCCCGGGCACGCATCAATGCCGGATCAAGCCATATGCGCATGCTGTATTCACCGGCACCGAATGCCTGGACGCCACCTACGCCTTCAACCCTTGAAAGCGGGTCTATGATATTCAGCTGTGCGTAATTTGTAAGGTAAAGGGCATCGTAACGAGGGTTATCGCTCTCCAACGCGCAGAAAAGCACGTTGTCGCTTGATTCTTTGATTACATTTACGCCTTGCTGTATAACTGCGTTGGGGAGTTGTCCCTGTGCCATACTAACGCGGTTCTGGACATCTATTGCCGCCTGGTCTATGTCTGTGCCGTTTTCGAATGTTACTGTCAACGAATAGCTGCCATCGTCTCCGGAATTGGAACTCATATAGAGCATCCCTTCAACTCCGTTGATTTGCTGTTCGATAGGCACGCCGATCGATTGCGCTACGGTGGTGGCGTTGGCACCGGGATATGAGGCGTTGACCACTACCGTCGGCGGGGTTATGTCTGGATATTGCGACACGGGGAGGGACTTAAGGGTCATGAGTCCCGCCAATACCATCAGTATGGCAATGACCGTAGCGAATATCGGTCGTTTTATGAAGAAATTAGATAACATTTTCTTGAATTTATTAACGTGGAATCACTTGCATACCGTTTCGGACAGTGAGGATAGCTTTGGTTACATAACGCTCTTTACCTGTTATGCCTTTGTTAACTATCCTTAAAGAGTCCCTGTATATTTCTCCTACTTCGATAGGTGTATAGACCACTTTGTCGGAGTCATTGACCACATAAAGATATTTGCCGAGCTGGTCTGTGCCGATCGATGCGTCGCGCACGAGTATCGCCTTGGGTTCAGTGCCGTAGGGGAGGTCTACGGAGACATACATCCCGTCTTTCAGCTCTTTGTATTTATTGGATAAATGTCCTTCCAGTCGTATGGTACCGGTGTTTGTCTCCACGTTGGGTGACACATAATAGAGGTCGGCTGTATATGAATGGGGCAGCGGATTCTGGAAGTTCAGGGGTATGGACCTCAACAGGTTGTTTTCGTCTGCCCGGTTTCCGTTCATCATCATTTCGTATTGGGAATCTTCTATTTCGAAGACTGCTTTGACATCGGTGTCGTCATATATTTTGGCGAGTGTTACCGGCGAGGCTTCCCCATTGAGATAGTTACCGGTGGATACGTTGGCTATCGAGCAATGTCCGGAGCGCGTGGCGCGCACGGTGCAATAGCTTAGATTTTCCATAGCCGTGGCGAGGGCTGCCTTTGCATTCTGTATGGCGGCTTTTGCAGTGTTCATACTGCTCTCTGCCTGCACCACCTCCATTTCCGAGACGGCATCCGCCTGGATGGCGCGTTTCATGGCTTCATATTGCCTGGACGCATATGAGTATTGGCTTTCGGCTGTCTTTAATGAGGCTTGAGCCTGTTGCACTGCATCGCGATATTTTGATGGCTCTATAGTGAAGAGCACCTGACCCTTGGTTACGTAATCACCCTCTTTATAATTCTGAGTGAGAAGCATTCCGTTTACACGCGCCACCACGTCTGCGCTGTTGGCGGCGCGGATATATCCCGGATATGATCGGTGAAGCGTCACCGAATCTATTATCGGCGTGGAGACTTCCACTTGGGGCGTGGTCCCTTCCGTGGCTTTATTTTTCTTATGGCAGCCGCTCAATGTCAATATGATCACGGCGATTACGTAAAAGTATCTCATAGTATCAGTTGTTTTCAATTATTTCTGCCGGATTTCCGGCTACTGCGGCATATACCTTTATCAGCGATGTCAGGGCCGCTGCGCGTGTTTCTAAAAGGGTGTTCTCATAGTCGAGCAGACTGATCTGCGCGTTCATCACGTCTGTGAAAGAGGAAAGTCCCCGTTTATAGCGGTCCACGGCAAGCGAGAATGCTTCCTGACTCTCTTTTAAAACTTTCCGGTAGAGGGAAATCTGCCGGAGGGCGCTGTCATAAGTGGAGAGGGCATTTTCGGTCTCTATAACGGCATTCATCACCGTGAGATTGTAATTGTCGATGCCTGCCAGCATTTGCTCTTTTGCAGCAGCCAGACGGTGATTGCGTGCCAACCCTTCGAAGATGGTCCATGACAGTTGTGGCGCGACCGAATATGTGAAACTGTTTTTACTGAAAAGGTCATCTATCTTATGGGCGGATGTCCCGATTGCTCCATTAAGTGTGAGGACAGGGAGGAAATCTTTTTTAGCCACTCCCACCTGTGCTGCATACCCTGCAAGTTCGTATTCAGCCTGAAGTATGTCCGGACGTCGGCGTAAAAGGTCTGCGGGAACTCCTATTTTCACCATTCGGAAAGCATTGGGCAGCTCACGTTCCGCTAACAAGTCATCCTTTATCTTGTCCGGGTAGCATCCGGTGAGAAGGGCGATGCTGTTGAGGGCGGCTGTGCGCATGTTTATGAGTGCGGGCAAGCTTGCCTGAGTGGAATAAAGCACGGTCAGAGATTGAGCCACATCAAGTTTTGAAGCTAATCCGGTTTCATAACGCGCTTCTGTAATTTTTGATATGCGTTCCTGTGATTCTATCTGTTGCTGGGCAACATTGATGCGTTGCTGGGCGAGTCGGTAGTTGAAATACGCAGTGGCGATATTGGAACATAGGGATACCATTGCTGCTGAATACTCAGCCTTTGAGGCATTATAGCTTGCTTTCCCTTCTTTTGACTGCTCGCGAACTTTGCCGAACACGTCAATCTCCCATGAGAAGTTTAATCCTAAAGAGAAATAGTCAAGTCCCATTGCCTTGCCCGTATGGTTGGAAGTCATGCCGGATTGTTGTTCTTTTGTCCAGCCTGCGCTTATTCCTATGGTTGGATAATAGGCGGCTTTTGCCGATTCCCAGTTCTGGCGTGCCATTTCTATGCGGTGAAGCGCCATTGAAAGGTTGAAGGAGTTGTTTTCTCCGAGTTTTATCAATGATGTCAACTCCGGATCATCGAAACCTTCCCACCATTGGTCGTTGGAAGGTAGCGATGTGGTTTGCTCAGGCACGTAAGTCCATGCATCGGGGATGGAATCTCGCAATTCCGAGACCTTTTCTGAATATACCGGAATCTGGATTGAACCGAGAGCCGATGAGACAATGAGTGTTTTCCAAAGCAGTTTCATAAATTCGTAACCTTTTCCCCTTAGAACGGATGAAAGGTCTTTCGAGTTCACCTACAGAATGTTAAAAAGGAGACACTTCATACCGAAGTGTCTCCTTTTTTATAGTTGGCTGATGCTGTCGATTAGATGTGAGGACCGGCAGCCACGAGAGCCTTGCCGGCTTCGTTTGTCTCAAATTTCTTGAAGTTATTGATAAACATCTCAGCGAGTTTCTTAGCCTTGTCATCCCATTCCTGAGCGTCAGCATAAGTGTCGCGAGGATCAAGGATAGCGGGGTTAACACCGGGAAGTTCAGTCGGGATAACGAAATCGAAGTAAGGAAGAACCTTTGTAGGAGCTTTCTCGATGTCGCCATTGAGGATATCGTCGATGATACCGCGTGTGTCAGGAATTGAGATACGTTTGCCGGTACCGTTCCAACCTGTGTTCACGAGATATGCCTTTGCACCGTTGAGGCTCATCTTCTTCTCAAGCTCTTCTGCATATTTTGTAGGATGGAGCGAGAGGAATGCCTGACCGAAGCAAGCCGAGAAAGTGGGAGTGGGTTCAGTGATACCACGCTCTGTTCCGGCGAGCTTAGCGGTGAAGCCACTGAGGAAGTAGTATTTAGCCTGCTCGTTGTTGAGGATAGCTACAGGAGGAAGAACTCCGAACGCGTCTGCGCTGAGGAAGATAACCTGCTTTGCAGCCGGACCCTTTGATACGGGCTTAACGATGTTCTCGATGTGGTGGATAGGATAAGACACGCGAGTATTCTCAGTCACGCTCTTGTCTGCGAAATCGCATTTGCCGTCTTCGCCTACAGTTACGTTCTCAAGGAGAGCGTCGCGTTTGATAGCGCCATAGATGTCGGGCTCGTTTTCTTTTGAAAGGTTGATAACCTTAGCGTAGCAACCGCCTTCGTAGTTGAAGACACCGTCATCGTCCCAGCCATGCTCGTCGTCACCGATAAGTTTGCGTTTGGGATCGGTAGAAAGGGTTGTCTTGCCTGTGCCTGAAAGACCGAAGAAGATGGCTGTTGAAGTCTCTTCCATATTTGTGTTGGCAGAGCAGTGCATTGAAGCGATGCCGCGGAGTGGATTGAAGTAGTTCATCATTGAGAACATACCTTTCTTCATCTCGCCGCCATACCAAGTGTTGATGATAACCTGCTCACGCTCTTTGATGTTGAATGCTACAACTGTCTCAGAGTGGAGGCCGAGCTCCTCATAGTTCTCGCATTTAGCTTTTGATGCGTTGAAAACAACGAAGTCGGGAGTGAAGTCAGCAAGTTCCTCTTTGGTAGGGCGGATGAACATGTTGGTCACGAAGTGAGCCTGCCATGCAACCTCCATGATGAAGCGAACTTTAAGGCGGGTAGCCTCGTTAGCGCCGCAGAACAAGTCAACAACATAAAGAGTCTTGTCGCTGAGCTCCTTTACAGCTTTCTCGCGAAGCTCGTCCCATACTTTTGTGCTGATGGGTTTGTTGTCGTTTTTATATTCGTCAGAAGTCCACCATACGGTGTTTTCTGTAACCTCGTCTTTTACGAGATATTTATCTTTGGGAGAACGACCTGTATAAACGCCGGTGAATACGTCAACTGCACCGAGGTCAGTTACGATTCCTTTTTCATAACCCTCGAGGTTGGGGTTGGTCTCATCCTTGTAAAGCTCTTCATAAGAGGGATTGTGAATGATATTTTTCACATCCTTTATCCCGTACTGGGACAGATCTAATGTTGCCATAAATCTTTAGATATTTATTTGGGTTTTATATTATTTTACCTGTTTGCGAGGTGGTGGCGCACCTTATTTCAAAAATCCTGTTCTTCTATTTTGACCACGTTGCAAAATTAATCAAATTTTTTCAAATAAGATTAATATTATGGAAAAAATTCCGTAATTGGATCGATTGCCGGTTGAAATTATTGCTGAGCGATGCTTGGAGCTACGAATGTTCTTGCTCCGAGTTCTCTGTCTATCTGGAGGATGCCTGTACCGTCGCCGTTTACAAGTTTGAGATTGTCGAGGATATCCTGCACGTTGTGTTCTTCTTCAACCTGCTCTGCCACATACCAGTTAAGCATCTGACGGGTGGCATAATCTTTCAGCTCTTCAGCGAGGGCGTATAGGTCATTAATGCGTTTGGTGACGCTCTGTTCGTGCACCAGGGTGTCGCTGAATGTCTCTTCAAGTGATTCCCATGTATGTTTCATCTTGTCGATGGCTTGGAGTTTAACTTCGGCACCACGGGCGTGGAGATAGTTGATGAAAATTTCTGCGTGTGCCTGCTCTTCCTTGAATTGGATCCTGAACCAATTTGCAACTCCTGACCTTCCTTGCTGCTCCCAGTAACATGCCATTGAAAGATAAAGGAATGCTGACCAAAACTCAGCGTTGATCTGATCGTTGATGGCATCTGCCAATTTCTGATTGATTGTCATATTTTGATTGTATTAATGAATAAGTAAATAATAAAAATTAATCGATATATGTAAGTAATGAAATCTTGCACTATAAAACTTGT
>CAMYSW010000152.1:0-6271 GCA_947297425.1 uncultured Porphyromonadaceae bacterium | reverse complement strand
CTACTACGGTGTAGCCACATACTAAGCATTTCCAGGTAACGGGCTTATCCCTCTTCCACATTGTTCCGCTTTCTATAAGTTCAAGCATGTGCTGGAATCTGTCATGGTGTATTTTTTCGGCACTTGCAATAGCTTCGAAATGAGTTGATATTTCGTCAAAACCTTCCTCCTTTGCCGTTTTTGCCGCTGCCATGTAAAATTCATACCCATTGACGCTTTCCTCTTTGATGGAAGTTTTAAGGTTTGCCTTTGTGTCTCCAAGGAAACCTGCGTCTGTGCTTGGACTTGCGATTACTTCAGTGTCTTCAAGCATTTTCAAGAATACTTTGGCATGATGCAGTTCGTTATCTGCAGTTTCGCGAAAGATCACGCCTACCGGGAAATATGATTCTTTGTCTGCGATACCGGCATAAAATGTATAACGTGCGAACGATTGTGATTCTGCAAGATATGAATTAACTACATTCATCTCAGTCTTTGTTCCTTTTATGCTCTTTTTTGTGCTCATAGTATAATAGATTTGATGTCGATACTTCTAAAATAACAAAACTATAAGTATGCCGGATGGCTTTTCAGGTATGTTTCTAAAACATGCTTGTGTCAATACTGATTTTGTTACTTTGTATAGTATATTAACATATATGCTTTGTAATGGTTCACAATCTTTGCCACAAACAAACCGTGCCCGATTGAAGTGATTCAGCAACATTGATTATCCTTTGGTTGGAAGATCCTCTAAATAATAAGTCTGTATCTCTTAATGAAGAAACATAAGGGGAATCAACAACAACATCTATATGCTTTATAGCTTCAGCGAGCTTGTTGTTTTTGAGAATGCTTTCCCATTTGAAGCCGGTGTATAGCCAGATGAGATGTCCGGAGGAATGTATGCGGTCGGCAAGGGATGTCACGAAATCAGGATTGTAAAGTGGGTCACCTCCTGTAAGTGTCACATCGAAGTCTTCCTCATCAACAATTTCCATTATCTCGTCTATGGTCATAGGTGTTCCGGATTGGAAATCCCAAGATTGCGGGTTGTGGCATCCGTTACAGTGATGCTCGCATCCTGCGAAATATATTGAAGTGCGAAATCCGGGGCCATCCACTGTGGTGCCCCGGATTATATTCAGTATATTAACGGTTTTATTCATGAACAATACGATCGTGAAGTTCTGCAAGTTTTCCAGAGTTCCATCTGTCCGTGGTGCCAACGAGATATCCTGTGATCCTCTGTATCGTTTCGAACTTTGTGCCGCATTTAGGGCAGTTGGACTCATTCGGAGATGCGTTTTCATAACCGCATCGGGGACAATGGTTGCGGTTGTGGTTTACGGATCCATACCCCATGTTGTATCGGTCAAGCAGGTCTACAATCTGCATTATGGATTCTTCATTATGGGTTGCGTCGCCATCAATTTCCACATAGAATATATGACCGCCGCCGGTCAATTCGTGATATGGAGCCTCTATTTTTGCCTTGTGGCGGGGAGAGCAATGATAATACACCGGTATATGGTTCGAATTGGTGTAATACTCCTTGTCTGTAACACCAGGGATGACTCCAAAAGTTTTTCTGTCTTTTTTTGTGAACTTGCCCGACAAGCCCTCGGCCGGAGTGGCGAGCACGGAATAATTGTGTCCGTAGGTTTCACAATATTCGTTGACCCTGCTTCTCATGTGCTTAACTATTCTTATGCCGAGAGCTTGAGCTTCATCGCTTTCTCCGTGGTGTTTCCCGACAAGCGCTATAAGACATTCTGCGAGTCCTATGAACCCAATGCCGAGCGTTCCCTGGTTGATTACCGATTCAATGGTGTCGTTTGGTCCGAGACGGTCAGCTCCGTTCCATAGCGCGCTCATGACGAGAGGGAACTGTTTGGCAAAGGCGGTTTTTTGGAAGTTGTAACGTTCGTTGAGCTGGAGAGCCGTTATGTCGAGTACTTCATCAAGTTTTTCAAAAAATCTGCCGATGCGCTCTTCTTTATCTTTTATGCCCATTAACTCTATGGCTATGCGGACAATGTTGATTGTGGAGAAGGAAATGTTGCCACGCCCGATAGACGTTTTGTCTCCATACCGGTTTTCAAATACCCGTGTGCGGCAACCCATGGTTGCCACTTCGTATTTGTATCTTTCGGGATCTTTTGCATCCCATTTTTCGTGTTGGTTGAATGTCGCGTCAAGATTGACGAAGTTTGGGAAAAACCGTCTTGCCGTTACTTTACATGCGAGGCGATAAAGATCATAGTTGGGATCTTCCGGCATATAGCTTACACCGCGTTTCTTTTTCCAAATCTGGATCGGGAAAATTGCAGTGGCTCCATTGCCGACACCCTCATAGGTGGAGTTCAATATTTCCCTGATGACGCATCTGCCTTCGGCTGATGTATCGGTTCCATAATTAATAGAGGAGAAAACCACTTGATTGCCACCACGCGAATGAATGGTATTCATATTGTGTATGAATGCTTCCATCGCCTGATGTACCCTTTCGACAGTTTTGTTGATTGCATGCTGAAGGAATCGCTCGTCTCCTTCAAGGTTTTCAAGATCACGCTTTAGAAAATCTTTAATCTCTCTATTATATAAATGATGCAGGTCGTGTCCGGCAAGTTGTTCGATATTCTTCACTTCTTCTATAAATGAACTTCTTACAAAAGGAGCTAAATAGAAATCGAAGGCGGGGATTGCTTGACCTCCGTGCATTTCATTTTGTGCAGTCTCTAAAGATATGCATCCGATAATGCTTGCTGTTTCTATGCGTTTTGCCGGGCGTGATTCCCCGTGTCCGGCTACAAATCCTCTTTTTAGGATTTTATCGAGCGGGTGCTGGACACATGTCAGGCTTTTTGTGGGGTAGTAGTCTTTGTCGTGGATATGCAGATAGTTGTTTTTTACGGCAGCCTTGACATCTTGGCTTAGCAAATAATCGTCAACGAATGGTTTTGTAGTCTCGCTTGCAAATTTCATCATCATGCCCGCCGGGGAATCGGTGTTCATGTTTGCATTTTCACGCGTGATATCATTATTCTTGGCTTCTATAATCTCCAAGAACATGTCACGTGTTTTTGCACGCCTTGCTATTGATCGTTGGTCGCGGTAGGCTATATATTTCTTAGCTACATCTTTCCTTGACGATTTCATCAATTCTATTTCTACGCGGTCTTGAATTTCCTCTACGGTCATCCTTTCCTTGCTGCCGATGCCGATTCTATCGGTTATTTTTTGCACTAATGCTTCGTCTTCACCGATTTCTGTTGTCAGCATTGCCTTCCTGATGGCGGCTTTTATTTTTTCTTCATTATAGCCAACAACTCTTCCGTCGCGCTTCTCAACTATCTGTATCATCTTTTTTATATTGATTCTATGAAGGTGTCACTTAGAAGTTGTTTAAAAATAAATGTGAATTTGGGGTCGCAATCTTGGCGCAGATTTCTTCTTGAGGCGAAGGAGCATAGCGGGCTATGTGACTGAGCCGAAAGGAGAAAGATGCCCAAGATTGCGAGACCTCTGGTAGCTTAAAAAGAATATATTGAGTTAAAATCTTTAACATGCCATGTCTGTTTGGTGAAAAATTACTTTATGCCCGGCTCTCTTTTGTTAAAATCCATTCGCGGCGCAGTCACATAGCCCGCTATGCTCCTTTGCCTTAAATGAATTTTATTCAAAAGAGAGCCGCCCCAAATTTCACAGTTATTTTTAAACAACTTCTTAAACAAAAGGTGTCTTCCTTTATGTGGTGCAAAGGTAGGATTATTATGTGTATTGAGCAAATATTTTGTTGTCTTTGTTGTGAAAAGTTTTCTGTTTTGGAAAACTTTTCTGGCTTGTATATTTTTTAAACTGTTGATATATAATTATATATAAAATATTTTGGAAAACTTTAGCTAAAATATATTGTGTTGGTATTTATTAAAACGTATTATTCGTGTTTATATGTTGCATAACATGTGCCTATTGTGGCGAATATTTTGTAATTTTGTGTTGGCGTTGATGTCGGAATTAAAATCATCACATGGTATAGTAATTTGTTATATATTAAAACTAATGATATTTGATCATGCCAGAAACAAATAAATTGAATATAAAAGATGATGCATTGAGGTATCATGAAGAGTGGACGCCCGGCAAAATAGAGGTGCTTCCAACCAAACCATATGCTAACCAGCACGACTTGTCGCTGGCTTATTCTCCCGGCGTGGCATATCCATGTAAGGAAATAGAGCGCGATCTTGCGTTGGCTTACAGATATACCGATAAGGGGAATATGGTGGCTGTGGTGTCAAACGGAACAGCAGTTCTTGGTTTAGGTGATATAGGAGCACTTGCGGGAAAGCCGGTAATGGAAGGCAAGTCGTTGCTGTTTAAAATTTTTGCAGGCATAGACTCTTTTGATATTGAAGTGGACGAGAAAGATCCGGATAAGCTGGTTGAAATAGTAAAGGCAATCAGTCCGACTTTCGGAGGGATAAATCTTGAGGATATAAAAGCACCCGAGTGCTTTAAGATAGAAGATCGTCTAAAACGAGAGTGCAGTATTCCTGTCATGCATGATGACCAGCATGGCACTGCGATTATTTCCGGCGCTGCGCTCATTAATGCCCTTGAAGTGCAGCATAAACAAATTGACAAAGTCAAGCTCGTTGTGAATGGCGCAGGTGCGGCTGCTATCAGTTGCGCAAGGCTTTATATTAAGCTTGGCGTGCTGCCGCAAAATGTGGTTATGTGTGATTCCAAGGGTGTTATCAGAGAAGATAGGACGGATATAAACTCTCAGAAGAGAGAGTTTGCGACTGTCCGGGATATTCGCACTTTGGAAGAAGCAATGGTTGGGGCGGATGTCTTTCTTGGACTCAGTGTGGCGAATGTCCTGACTCCGGAGATGCTAAAAAGTATGGCTCCCGACCCGATAGTCTTCGCTCTTGCCAACCCCGAACCTGAAATTGCCTATGAACTTGCCAAGGCAACGCGTGATGATCTTGTTATTGCCACGGGTAGAAGCGATTATCCTAATCAGGTGAATAATGTGCTCGGTTTCCCGTATATTTTTAGAGGCGCACTGGATAGCCGGGCGTCTGAAATCAACGAAGACATGAAACTTGAGGCATGTAGGGCTATTGCCGCTCTCGCCCGTGAGGAAGTGTCAGATTCTGTAAAAGAGGCATACGGCGGCATGGATTTTGTGTTCGGGAAAGATTATATTTTGCCTAAACCATTCGACAAGAGGCTTCTGTATCGGGTGGCACCCGCTGTGGCTAAAGCTGCGATGGAATCGGGAGTTTCGAATCGTCCGATAACTGATTGGGATGCCTATGAGGAGGAACTTAAGAAGCGTATGGAGTCCCTTTCAAGATAGTTCTGGGTATATCTGATATTGAATAATTTATTTATAAATCTATAAAACGGCATGAATTTCCCGATGAACAGGGAATATTTATGCCGTTTTACGTGTTTATATCGTGATAATTTTGTAACTTTGCGTGTAGAAGTGCCCATTTGACGGCTAAAATATGAAAACATATAAATAATTTTCCATAAGTCATGGCGAAAGAACTAAAGAATTTCATTAAACGATCAGATAATTACTCACAGTGGTATAACGAATTGGTGGTCAAGGCTGATCTTGCGGAACAGTCAGCTGTTCGCGGATGCATGGTCATCAAGCCTTATGGTTATGCAATCTGGGAAAAGATGCAACGTCAGCTTGATGATATGTTTAAAGAAACAGGTCATCAGAATGCATATTTCCCATTGCTTATTCCCAAATCGTTTTTGAGCCGAGAGGCTGATCATGTAGAGGGATTTGCAAAAGAGTGTGCTGTCGTGACGCATTACCGACTGAAAAATGATCCTGATGGTAACGGAGTGGTTGTTGATCCTGCCGCGAGACTTGAGGAAGAATTGATTATACGTCCCACATCCGAGACTATAATATGGAATACATATAAGAATTGGATACATTCTTACAGGGATCTTCCGATTCTTGTGAACCAGTGGGCGAATGTATTCCGTTGGGAAATGCGCACGCGTATGTTCTTGCGTACTGCAGAGTTCCTTTGGCAAGAAGGGCATACGGCTCATGCTACAAAAGAGGAGGCGGAGGCAGAAGCCATAAAGATGCTTAATGTCTACGGAGAATTTGCTGAGAATTACATGGCTGTCCCGGTGGTGAAAGGTGTCAAGTCACCGAATGAGCGTTTTGCCGGAGCGTTAGATACATATACTATTGAGGCTATGATGCAGGATGGCAAGGCTCTTCAGTCTGGAACAT
>CAMYSW010000151.1:0-6301 GCA_947297425.1 uncultured Porphyromonadaceae bacterium | reverse complement strand
GCATGGATCCCAATATGGCAATGAATGGGTGCCTCAGGCAGGATTCATCCTTAAACCATATAACGGAGGTTCATTGAAGTTCTCTTTCAGCAAGGGTTTTCGTGCCCCGAACCTCAAGGAGCTTTATCTGTATCGTCCGGCTAATCCGGATCTCAAGCCCGAATACATGTGGAATTATGATGTGGAGTTCCGTCAGAGACTTCTTGATAACCGTTTGAATGTAGGTGTCTCATTCTTCTTCATTGATGGCAAGGACATGATACAGACAACCAATGTAGACGGGCGCCCCCTTAATGTCAATACAGGATCTTTTATCAATAAAGGCTTCGAGGTTGATGCCGCCTATCATATCAACGATCAATGGATGGCGAGTTCCAACTATAGCTATCTGCACACGACCAATGACAGACTTCTCGGAGCTCCGAAGAATAAGCTTAACGCGGAAGTGTCATACGCTCCCGGTGACTTTGAGCTGACATTGGAGTCCAACACCATCTGGAGCCTTTATACCGGATCGCCCGACGGGCGCACTCAGAGCTATTCTCTGCTCAATCTGCGTGCAGGATATACGTTCCGTTCAAAATGCGACATAAAGCCTTTCCTGAAGCTCGACAACCTGCTTAACAAGCATTACGAAATCATGTACGGATGTCCGATGCCAGGATTCACAATGATGGGCGGCGTGGAAATAAAATTTTAGAGAGTGGAGTATTGGCGGATGGAGGTTATTATGCGGTAGAGCCCGTAGATGCTGTCTGTCGGGATGCGGAATGGGGGATAGGCAGGGTTGAAACTCCGGGCTTCGATAAATTCATTCTCCTCTCCGGGGAAGGAGTCCGGATCTTCAACGGGATAGATTATCTTGACCACTACACCGTTTTCAGTGTCAATAACCATCGGATTTCCCCAAGGTATGAATGCTTTTTCATTGATGCGTTTGATGAAGAGGATAGATCCGTTCTGAAACTCCGGTTCCATACTGTTGCCGGTGATGCGGATTCCGAAGTCAACTCCCGGAACGGGGGAGACCACCTTTTCGCAGTCGCGTAGTTGCACTCCGCAGCTCCAGAGCTGAAGGTTGCCGGCGTAGGCATCTACCGGAAGCATTGGCACGACATATCCTTTCGACAGATCAGGGGAATCAGGATTGTCTGAATGTAACATTTCTCCCTCTCCGTATAAAAGCCAGTCGCGGTTGAGATCCGGAAACATGTCGAAAACCACTCTCAGGCGGTCCTTGGGCATACCTTTGCGCATTGCTCCTATATACGTTGGGGTTACTCCAAGCTTACGGGCAAATTCGCTCTGTGTCATATGTTTGGTTTTGAGTAGCTTTATCAGGCGTTGCTTCATAGTCTCTTCCATAGTGATATGCTTTTGGATATATAAAATATTAGCTTTGCAAAAATTAATTTTTGCAAAGCTAATATTTTATATTGAAATTTCCAAATTTAGAAGTGTTTTAACTTCATATCAGGTTGTTGCCAGTCATATTGTTATGACTGGAGAGCTTTGGTCAGGTCAATGAATTGCTCTACGGATAGACGCTCGGGACGGAGAGAAAGTATTTCGCTGTCGGCAGGCATCTTGCTTTGTCCTATGAAGGATGCAAGTGAGTTGCGGAGCGTTTTCCTGCGCTGTCCGAAGGCTGTCTTTACTACTGTCTTGAAGAATGCTTCGTCAACACCTAAAGACTTGCGGGTGTTGCGGACGAGTCGCAATACACCGCTCCTCACCTTGGGAGGCGGAGTGAAGACATGTGGTTCGACATTGAATAGATATTCGCAGTCATACCATGCCTGCAGCAACACAGACAGGATGCCATAGACTTTTGATCCGGGTCCGGCGCAAATCCTCTCTGCCACTTCCTTTTGCAGCATGCCTGCTACTACGGGAATTTTTTCACGGAAGTCAAGAACCTTGAAAAAAATCTGGGACGAGATGTTGTAAGGATAGTTCCCTATGAGCGCGAATTGACCCGGAAAAACCTCGTCAAGATTCATTTTTAGGAAATCCGCTTCTATCACATTCAGCCCGGGATAGACTTTGCCAAGAAATTCTACGCTTTCATGGTCAAGTTCCACTGCTGTCAGATCCCGTCCTGTCTCCATTAGATATTTGGTCAGGACCCCCATTCCGGGACCTATTTCAAGGATTGGCAAAGATCCATATTCTGCAGTAGAGGCGGGAAGCTGTTCTGCAGATATTGTTTCCGCTATTTGCCTGGCTATCTCCTCGTCATTGAGGAAGTGCTGTCCGAGATTTTTCTTAGCCCTTACCTGCATTATTTAAATTTCTTAGCAATATTTGACGGAATAGCTTCCTTGCGCACTCCTATGTTCAACGTTTTTTCAAGGAAATATGGTACTGATACATAGAAGAAACCGTCGTAAACCTGATTTGTGTCCCATGAGTTCTTCACTTTGTAGAATCTGTTTCCCTCTTGGTCAGTGGCATAGCCTACGATAACCATACCGTGGTCGTCAGTGGTTTCGTAATTGTCGAAAGACTTCTGGCGTAACTCTTGGGTTACATCTTTCTCTTTCACCGGACCATTGATTTTGAAGCGTTCGTTGGAGCGGTCTTTATCGGATAGTTTCACCCAGCGGGAAAGTTCGGAATCGGTCATGTCTTTTTCCTCTTTTTCAGCAGGGTTTACTGCATATCCCTCTGTCCATTTGAAGCCGCCTTCCGACACGTCGGCACCCCAGAACACTGTATATCCTTTGTCGAGGGCATTGTCAGTAATCGCTTGCATTTCCTCTACGGGCACATTCATGCTCTCGCTCCATAGCCAGTTGTCGGGTATTTCGAGAGCGAATCTTTCATAGAAAGGATGATGGTTGAAGCTTGTGAAGATTTCGAAGTTGTCCGGTTCGATACCGATCTCTTTTGCAAAACTCACAGGGGTATAAGTCTTGCCCTTATAATTGAAATTCTCGGGAACTTCACCAAGGTATGCATCAAGGATGCCGATGAATCCGGGAAGCCAAGCGGTAGTGAGTTTTTTAGTTCTCTGTCCGTTGAGCATCACGGCATCAAGATAGCTTTTCAAAGCGTCCGCCATCTCATAGTGAGAATGTTTCTTCTCGCCATAGTTGAGTCCGGCGTAAGCCTCTTCGGGCATTGCGCCGTAGCGGCGTGTCATTTCGAGCACATCCTCAAAAGAGCCACCCTGTGCGAAATTGATCTGCCCGTTGGTGCGCATATATTTCTTTGCCTTGTCAATGTAGGCGTTGCGCACTACGAACATTTCTGACAGGTCTATTTCACCTTTCCCTTTCCTGAGCAGGTCGTCTTCTATTGTGGAGATTCCGGAGAATGCCCAGCATGTGCCCGACTTGTTCTGGTCTTTTACAGGAGTTGTAGGAACAATCTTGACATCAGTGAATTTGAATCCGGTGGAATCAGCGTTCACAACTTTGGGGTCATCCATTTCCGGAGCCTGGAAATAAGTGGCGTTAGCGATGCCGGATGCCATGAGGGCACCGGCTATGAAAAACATTTTTTTCATGAAGTTATTTAGTTTTAAAGTGTGCTAAGTAAGTGCTCATAATAAACACATATTATTACTATTGTTTTAATGGGATTGCTTACTTAATGTTTGATTCACCAAATTTACTACAAATTATTGAATTTTAAAAATTAACACAAGATGGAATTGGCGCGAAATTTGTTATGTATAATAGGGGTTAATTGATGGAATAGTGGGAAATGGAAGCAATTCACTAATAATATATAATATAAAAATGGACAAGTTAAGTTATGCATGGGGTCTTGCAATGGGCAAACAGTTGCAGGCAATGGGTGTTAAGGATATAAATGCTGAGGATTTCCGGGATGGTGTAAAAATCGCTTTCGATGGTGGCGAACCTGCACTTTCGGTTGAGGAAGCTCAGAAGCTGATAAATGATTATCTTCAGGATCTCGAGAAGAAGGCAGAAGCTGTTGCCCGCGAGGAGGGAGAAAAGTTCCTGACTGAAAACGGCAAGAAAGAGAATGTGAAAACTACGGCAAGCGGTCTGCAGTATGTAGTTGAGAAAGAGGGTGAAGGTGCGCAGCCGACTGCGGAAGACGAAGTTACGGTTCATTATACGGGCAAGCTTCTTAACGGCACTGTTTTTGACAGTTCTGTCAATCGCGGTGAGCCTGCAACATTCCCTCTAAACCGTGTGATTCCCGGTTGGACTGAGGGAGTTCAGCTTATGAAAGAGGGTGCGAAGTATACATTCTTCATTCCTTCCGATCTCGCATATGGTCCTAATGGGGTGCCTAACGTGATTCCTCCGCATTCAACACTTATATTTGAAGTTGAGCTTATCAAGGTAAACAAAAAATAAGAATTGTTTGGAGATGAACGAAAAGTGGGGAAGATTAGGAAAATTTCCGAATCTCCCCCTTTTTTATTACCTTTGGCAGAGAAACCAATAAGAAAACATTATAATTTATGAAAAAGACGTTTTATCTCGCAATCGCTTTCGGGGCGGTAGCAATGTTTGCATCTTGTTCCGGCAAAGGAAAAGAAACGGCTACGGATAGTGACAGTGCATCTGTAGAGGTTGTAGAAGAGGTGGTTACTGACTCTCTTGCTGACCGTTTCCGCAATGCGGAGTATCAGACGGAAATTGCTACTGATTCAACTTATGCCCGCACAGCTTCCGGTCTTAAATATATGATCGAGAAAGAGGGTACAGGCGCAATGCCCGGCGCTGCCGATCAGGTTACGGTTCATTATACGGGTCGCTTGCTTGACGGATCGGTTTTCGATAGCTCCGTGATGCGTGGCGAGCCTGCTACGTTCCCTCTTAATGGAGTAATAGCCGGATGGACAGAAGGATTGCAGCTTATGAAGGAAGGTTCTAAGTATGTGTTCTATATTCCTTCCGATCTTGCGTATGGTGCTCGCGGTGCAGGTCGTGACATTCCACCGTATGCAGATCTTATTTTCGAGGTTGAGCTTATCAAGGTTAACTGATATGAAGGTTTGTGCTAAAGCATGGATAATAGCGGCTGGCGCTGTTCTTCTGTCGCTGGCATTTGTGTCATGTCAGGGACGCACTATGAAGAATATGGAGCCGACCGGAGAGACTGTGGAGGTAGTTGTGTCATCCTCTCCGGATGCCGTTGAGGATACGCTTGCTTTGGAAGCGCAGGAACCGACCCGGAATTGACACTCAATTAACCTGAAATGATATGATTACGGCTCGTTTGCTTGTCAAGCAAACGAGCCGTAATCATATCATTTTATTGTGGATATTATTTCTCTCGCATGAAGATAGCTATGGGTGTTCCGTTGAAATCCCAATTGTCCCTGATCTTGTTTTCCAGGAAACGTCTGTATGGTTCTTTCACCCATTGGGGAAGGTTACAGAAAAATACGAAAGTTGGGATCATAGAATCCTTTAGCATGGTCACATATTTGATCTTCACGAATTTACCCTTGTTGCTTGGGGGAGGCGTGATTGCCACCTGTTCAAGCATATAAGAGTTTAATTGTGACGTAGGTATTATGCGCCGGCGGTTCTCAAACACTTGCACCGCTGTTTCAAGCACCTTGTAGATCCTTTGCTTTGTAAGCGCGGAGGTGAACAATATAGGGAAGTCGGTGAAAGGTGCGAACTTTGATCGTATAGCCTGTTCGAAATGCTTCTGTGCGGTCAGACTCTTGTCGGCTACAAGGTCCCATTTGTTTACGCATACGACCAACCCCTTGCGGTTGCGCTGTATAAGCCCGAAAATATTTGCGTCTTGCCCTTCGATACCCCTCGTGGCGTCTATCATCAAGATGCAGACATCGGAGGCTTCTATGGCGCGGATAGAGCGTATTACGGAATAATATTCTATATCCTCGTTGACCTTCTGTTTCTTGCGTATTCCGGCTGTATCTACCAGATAGAAGTCGAAACCGAATTTATTATATCGGTGATAAATGGAGTCGCGTGTGGTTCCGGCAATATCCGTTACGATATGTCGCTCTTCTCCGATAAATGCGTTTATGAGTGAGGATTTGCCGGCATTCGGTCTGCCGACAATTGCAAATTTGGCGATATTCTCGTCCGGTGCCTCTTCTTCAATCTTTTCAGGCATGTCTTTGACTATCTCGTCAAGGAGATCTCCGGTGCCGGATCCGCTGGCGGAAGATATGCTGATGGGGTCACCGAGACCGAAGCTATAAAATTCTGCCGTATTGAAGCGTGATTCGCCTATGTCTTCCTTGTTGGCTACCACTATCACCGGTTTCTTTGAACGCCGCAGGATCGAAGCCACCTTGTCGTCAAGGTCCGTAACGCCTGTGGAAGCG
>CAMYSW010000150.1:0-6325 GCA_947297425.1 uncultured Porphyromonadaceae bacterium | reverse complement strand
TGATGCTGTCAATATATCTCTTACCTTTTTTACCTCTTTGAAATTATCAAGAGGCTCTCCCATACCCATGAACACTATATTAGTGAGAGGAGTCATAGGCTCCCTGCCTTTCTCCGGAGCAGGCGGAATGCTAAGTATCTGATTTATGATCTGCGATGCCGTAAGGTTAGCTTTAAAGCCCATACGACCGGTAGCACAGAAGTAACAATTCATCTTGCAACCTACCTGACTTGACACGCAAAGCGTGGCACGATCTTTATCCGGTATATACACAGACTCTATAGAGTTGCCATTGCCAACCTTGAAAAGATATTTCACCGTACCGTCAGACGATTTCTGAGCTGCCGAAGGCTCCTCTCTACCTATTTCATAATTCTCTGAGAGCCATTGCTTATTGCGTTTTGAAATATTCGCCATATCGTCAAAGCTCGTCACTCGCTTATCGTAGAGCCATTCCGCGAGCTGTTTACCCACAAATTTAGGCATCTTTCCGCGAAGCGCCACACCCTGAAGCTCTTCCAGGGTCATTCCTATCAATTTTATTTTATTGTCCATTATTAAGAAGCTGTTTAAAAATACTCGTCATAAGTAAAGACAAGTGTCGTAAAAAAAGAAAAGCCTCCAAATATTCAGGGAGGCTTTTCTTTTGATTTGTATAAAGCCGCAAATTAATCGCCGGCTTCAAATTTATAGATATTATTCTTAACTTTCTTATCTCCCTTTATCATTTCGAGAAGATTCGGGTTGACAAGCTGATAATACTGCTGTTCATACATCTGGTCATTGAAGGGGAATTTTTCTGTGCCCTTGCCTGTAACCTGATATACATAGACTCCGTCCTCACCTTTGGTTATTACAACCTTCTTGTCTGCCTTGGAGCCGTTGATACGACCCATGACTGCAGGGTCAGCGACACCGGCATTGTGACCGAAACGGAAAGTGGCAACATTCATAGGTTCAACACCCATAGCCTGAGCTGCGCTCTGAAGGCTCTGTGTTTTCTTGCTGAACTTACCAACAAGCTTGTCTCCGGCTTTTGAAGCGCGGATCTCACGAGTAAGCATCGCGTTGACATCAGGATTGGAAACCGGAACGAAATCGTCATAGCTTCTTTCCACCGCCACTGCATAAAGTGCAGGAGTTATAGCATTCTTGGATTCGTAAATATGGCTCACTTCACCTTCGTCTCCGTCAATCATAACCCAACGCACTACCTGGCGGCTATCGGGATAATACGAGTTCATACCCATGATGCGGGGAACAGCAGGTGTCGACTGAGTGAAACTGAAGTTCTGAATAGTATAACCGGCTTTTTCAGCATTCTTAACGAAATCTGCAGCAGTCTTGTTTTCGAGAAGGAATTTCTCAAGTTTGGCGCGCTCGTCGTTTACAGTCTTGACACTGGGACCGAGAACAAATTCAGCCTCATCGTATTCATAAACGGTAACAGGAGCGTTCTGCTTAACCAGCTTACCGATCAGCATCCCTTGAGGACCGCCCTGAAGTGTGACATAGCGACCGCCCGCATTGCGAAGGCTGTCAAGCATCTCGTCAGCAATTGCGTTTGTAGGTCCTTGTGCCGTATAAAGAGGAATCCATTGATTCAATTGAGGAGCTACGCTATCCATAGAGAAACGTGCTGTGATTGAATCTGCAGAAAGACCATTGTTAAGTTCTGCGAGAACTTTATTACCAAGCGCCTCAGTAGCTGTGCTCACGAGGTTAACCTGAATTGAGTCGATAGCCTCTGTGCGTTTGCCTACACGAACAACTGTAAAACCTTGAACTGTCTCCGATATCAACTTAACGCTATCCTTAGGCGCGCTAACCACAAAATCCTTAACTGCTCCAGAGGGAAGGTCGGAACCGCGGAATGCATGATGAGTCATGCTCACACCCTCTTTCTTCGTTGCCTTGCTGAGCTGCCCTGCACTGTCACGAAGTTCCTTTACTGTGTTTTGTGCGAGCTGGCGTGCAGCCGCGCGATCGGCGGAAGATGCTGAAATGCTTACGCTGATAAAGCTTACATCCTTAGTTGCTTCATCAACTTTAAAAAGTCCTTTTTTCTCAGCATATGCATTTTTAAGCTCATCAGAGCTTACCGGATATTCCTTGGGATCAAGTGAACCATACGGGAGATATGCCACATCAACGGCAGTTGTGGTGACATAGTCGTTATAGAGAGCTTTCTTGTCAAGATCGTTTGCTTTCACAGTGCCGGCGAGTACACGCTGATACACGCTTCCTTTGATTGTCTCTTGCATCTCTTTTTCAGCTGCAAGCCATATGCGCTGGAACGGCTCCATCTGAGCATCTGTCAAACCATTGCGTTTGGGGTTGAATATCACTTCATAAGCCTGCTGGGGAGTCTGCACGCTCAAGCCGGCTGCATTGAGCTGACGCACGATATCCATCACACGCTGGTTCTGAGGATTCTCGATCATGTAGTAGCGAAGAAGATTGCCAGTGGTACGGATACCTGCCTTATTCGCAGCGGATATTACGATATCCTCCTGCATGAGCTGGTCAAGCGCCATCTGGGCAAGCACCTGTGTGTCAAAATTTGCAAACTGCGCCGGATTCTGACGGCGTGCTTCTTCAAGCTGATTGTTGAGTTCTTCGCGTTTACGCTGATAGTCAGTAAAGTCGATTTTGGTGCTTCCGACTTTTGCGATTGTGGTGCGCTCGCCGAAAATGTTCTGGCTGTTGGTCAAGGCATCGCCCACAATAAAGGCGAGAAGAGCCACACCGATCACCACGATGAGAAACACCGATTTGCTTCTGATTTTCTCTAATGTTGCCATTCTATATAGCTGTTTTAATTAATTCCTTCGTTCGTTAAGGTTAGCTTGTGCAACCTTTCTTGCACCTGAAACAGGCAAAAATCGCACAATTTTTGGCTAATAAACGTGCAAAGATAATATTTTTGACAATAATCGGCAAATTTCAACCTCATAATTGTCAAAAATTAAGGAATCGACCCTTTTCAGAGCCGATTCCCTATATTTCAACGCTTTTATTTCAAGCCGAAAGCCTCTTTGATTTTATCCACCGCATCGAGTTTTTCCCAAGTGAAGAGTTCGACCTCTTTCACTATCTTCTCGTTCTCATAACGAGATTTAAATTCCTTACGGACCGTGCGCGGTTCGCGACCCATGTGTCCGTAAGATGCTGTTTCCCGATATATGGGGTTACGAAGCTTAAGACGCTCTTCAATTGCCTTGGGGCGCATATCAAAAAGCTCTGCCACTTTGGCTGCGATCTCGGCATCGCTCATTGCCACTTTCGAAGTGCCATAGGTATTGACAAAAATACTTACAGGCTGTGGCTTGCCGATAGCGTAAGCCACCTGCACAAGCACTTCCCTTGCGACTCCCGCCGCAACCAGATTTTTGGCTATGTGACGGCAGGCATACGCGGCAGAACGGTCCACTTTCGATGGATCCTTGCCGGAGAACGCGCCTCCGCCATGTGCACCGCGTCCGCCATAAGTGTCTACAATAATCTTACGTCCCGTAAGACCGGTGTCGGCATGCGGACCTCCAAGAACGAACTTACCGGTAGGATTGACATGCAGGATCAATGCGTCGTCAAAAAGAGCTTGGATATCCACAGGGAGCTTTGCCTTCACACGGGGAAGCAACACCTCCTTGACATCTTTATAAATCTGCTCCAGCATCTTTTCATCTGCCATAGCCCGAGCATCGCGGGTATCTTCCAACGGCTCAATGAAATCATCATGTTGCGTGGACACAACGATTGTATGAATCCTCACGGGACGATGGTTCTCGTCATATTCCACAGTCACCTGACTTTTTGCATCAGGACGAAGGTAGGTTGTGAGCTTCCCTTTACGGTAATAGTTCATCGCAGTCCCCTCACGCCTGATATCAGCGAGTTCACGAAGGATCAAGTGAGACAAGTCGAGAGTAAGCGGCATATATTCTGCCGTTTCATCAACAGCATAGCCGAACATCATACCCTGGTCTCCTGCTCCTTGCAGATCTTCGAGCGAGACATTCTCTTCACGACGGCTGACGCCGCGATCAATATCTTCACTCTGCTCATGTATCGTGCTCAGTATTCCGCAAGCGTCGCCATCAAAACGATAAGCACCTCGGTTATAACCTATCTCATTGATCAAACTGCGAATAGAGTTCTGTATGTCTACGTAAGCCTGAGAGCTAACTTCTCCGGCAACAACCACCTGTCCGGTAGTGCAAAGCGTTTCGATTGCGACATGACTTTCCGGATCACGCGCAAGAAATTCATCAAGCAATGTATCGCTTATCTGGTCAGCCACCTTATCGGGATGACCTTCGGAAACGGATTCCGATGTAAATAAATAATTCATATGTAATTTTAGTTTTCAGTTTTCAGTTTTCGGTTTTCAGTTGTCAGCCGGGTAGTTTTCAGTTTTCAGTTTTTGGTTGTCAGTTATCCTACACTGAAAACTGAAAACCGAAAACTGAAAACTAAACAAAAAAAGAGCAACCGCTGTCGCGATCACTCTATTTATAATGCAAATTATGTCGTCATTGTTGAACATGACTCTCGAAAGAGCCATACCTAAAGATGCGATTTTAGCATTTTTTTGAGTGGTTGCAAGCAGCCAAATTTCTCCACTTCCGTCTCCTGACCTTCTTACTTCTAAATTATAATAAGAAAGAACAGTCCGCAGAATTGCAATGCAAATTTAATATATTTTCATGACAACAGCAACTTTTAAAGACAAATAAGCGTTAAAATTCTATAATTAAAATTTTATGATATGATCAAAATGATGCTACTTGCCGGTGCCGGCGGATTCGTGGGCACCTGCGGACGATTCCTGATAGGAAAATGGAGTTCCGCCATGTTTCATGGGGCATTCCCTATGGGAACATTTCTTGTAAACATTATTGGCTGCTTCGTTATCGGACTCCTCTTCGGACTATTGGAGAAAGCACATGTCATGACACCGGGAGAAAATGTCATGCTTATAACCGGTTTCTGCGGAGGATTCACTACATTCTCCTCATTCGCCGACGATATGTGGGTTCTCGGCAGCAAAGGAGACTGGACCACGTTCATCCTCTACCTGGTGCTTTCTGTTGTAATCGGTATTCTTCTCGTATGGGCAGGACGCGCAATCATCAGATAAAATCATCAAAAACACAATTATGGGCTGCCTGCCGCGCCATTTCCGACGCAACAGGCAGCCCATAAAACTTTATCCTTATTAATACAAGAATCCAACTACATGTAAAAATCCATATGTAAGAGCCATAACTTTCATTCAATATATATTTTAATGACTTTCATCACATCTTTTCCGGAAGCTTTTGCAACATAAATTCCTGAAACAAGATTCCCGACATTCAACGACCCGTTTGGGGTGCGAAGTATTTCCCTGCCCTGCATGTCATATATTGCAATAATGTCTGAGTCATCTGCAATCAAAGTATCACCTTTAAAGAAGAGCTGCATATCACCTTGTTCCTCAAGTTCCCTCACATCCGACAATGTTTTTTCTGTTACTTTATCAGACGTTGCAAGCAAATAGTAGTCCCTGCCTCCTTCAAATACGAAATCCGGTAATTGCGAGCCATTGTTCCAGTTATTCAAAATAAGATTATAACTTCCTTCTGACCGGTTATGACCAAATACTTTATATTTCGTTCCGTCAATCACAACCTCGTCAATCGGTGCCTGTCCCGGCCAGCTACCCCAGAACTCGTCGGTTGTCAACGCTCCATAAGCATATGCGCCCATAGATGCATAACCCGTCTTGTCATCCACATATACGTGCCAGTCATAAACAGGCACAGGTGGCAATTGTCCTTCTATTTCAACATTATCAATAGCAAGTGCCGGAGCTGCGGCGAAATTATTACCGGAAGCCACAGCGATCTGCCACATCAAGTAGAGTTCCGCACCGGGAATCAGTTCCGCCGATAAAAAACCGGTTTTTGAAACTGTCTCTCCGGGAACCGCCTCGAATCCGGCTGTGACATCATCGGCATTGAAATGATGATTAAGGTTTTCATCCGAATTTTCAACCCAATTTACACCATCATTGGAATAAAAAAGAGTCACATCAAAACCTGCCGGATTAGAACCTTTACGATATTTCTCGATATCATAACTTAATGAAATATCCGTAAGTTTCTTTTTACCGCTATTGGTCAGCAACAACATGACGTTAACCTTGCGCGTGCCACCGGCAACACCGGTTGTGATACCACCCACCGCACGATCCGTAGACGTGGATGCACCAAAATTCCACAATCCGTTCTTAGCATTAGACGGAAGAGACACCCCTCCGGCATATGTGGTATTTTCC
>CAMYSW010000149.1:0-6351 GCA_947297425.1 uncultured Porphyromonadaceae bacterium | reverse complement strand
CCATCAGGGAGCATACGATATATGGTCTATCTACGGCTATCTCAATCATAACTTTAAATGGCTGATGAAAAAAGAGCTTGAAAAGATTGCAATGGTTGGATGGGCATGTAAATGCGCCGGACAGGTTTTCGTTGATGACTCAAGTATAAGCGGTATTAAAGAAACGATCGCTGCATCTGAAAAGACGCTGCGTCATGGCATGTCGCTGGTAATCTTCCCTGAAGGCAGTCGCAGTTGGGACGGGAAGATGATACCTTTCAAAAGAGGCGCTTTCATGCTCGCCGGCGAGTTTAAGCTTCCGGTGGTTCCGGTAACAATCGACGGAAGTTTCAAAGCCATGCCTCGCTCCACATACAACATGACTCCGTCTACAATAAGGCTGACAATCCACAAACCCATATATCCCGGAGAACGTGGGTTCAACACCAAACAATTAATGGCACAGTGTCGCGAAGCAATATCTTCAGCACTGCCAATTGAAGAACAAGTCTAAGAGGATAAAACCGGAATGAAAACATTTCCTATAGTATTGAGTATAGCCGGATCAGACAATACCGGAGGAGCAGGTATACAAGCCGACCTCAAAACTTGTTGTGCATTCGGTGTATATGGCGCTACTGTAATTACAGGGGTCACTGCGCAAAATTCAAGAAAAGTATTCGGTGTTGAAACGGTATCAATCCCGATGCTGCGCGATCAGATTGATTCCATTTTTGAGGTAATGCATCCGGACGCAGTAAAGACAGGCATGTTGCCATCACCGGAAATTATTGAGACGGTTGCCATCAAACTTAAAGAATATGGTGTCAAGAACATAGTTGTTGATCCCGTAATGGTAGCTACAAACGGAGGTTCATTAATAAACTCTTATAATGAAACCATTGAAGCTTTCATTAAATTTCTCCTCCCGTTGGCAACCATTGTAACACCGAACATGAAAGAGGCATCGGAGTTTCTCAACATCAATGCAGCCGAACTTGATCCGGAAACCGCATGCATCAAACTTCTTAAACTTTTCAAAAGCAAATCGGTTCTGCTTAAGGGAGGACATTTCAATAGCAATGAGGCAGCCGATTTTTTATATGATTCTGAAAGTTTAAACGTATTTTCGACCCCAAGAATAGACACGGCAAACACACATGGCACAGGATGCACCCTCTCTTCAGCAATAGCCTGCGGTTTGGCGAAGAAAGAAAGTTTATTCTCGGCTGTAGACAATGCAAAAAAATTCATATCCAAAGCAATATCCTCAGCTTCGGAATTAAAAATCATGGAAGGTGCAGGACCTTTGGATTTCTTTGTGTAAAACAACATAGGCACAACCTGCCAATAAAATCAGACAAAATGAGAATAACTATAAATAACCAGCCCTTTGACCTGTCAAATGATTACGCCACAGTGGCTGAACTAATACAAATCAGAGGCGTAAAATCCGGAGGAACAGCAGTGGCATTGAACAACAAGATTGTCAAACATGACGACTGGGAGATCACACGGCTACAGGAAGGTGACTGTGTAACCATTATCTCAGCAGCATTTGGAGGATAAAAACACGATGGATAAATTCTTGAAAATCGCAATAACAGAACCTGATCTGCTTCCGGATGAAGCGGCATTAATCGAACGCCTTATTGACGGCGGCATTGACTATGTGCATATCCGCAAACCGCAAGCATCGGCACGCGATATCAAGAACCTTATCGAAAACATCCACTATCCTTTCAGACGAAGACTTAAACTGCATGGTCATTTCGACCTTTTAAACGAGTTTAATCTTGGAGGGGCGCATATAAACTCACGCTGTCATGTCGCACCATCTTCTGCAATAAACGTTTCGCGCTCATGCCACACGCTTGAGGAATTGGATGAATGCAAAAAATACGAATATGTAACACTCTCCCCTATTTTTGATTCAATCTCGAAACAAGGATACATGTCGGCATTTGATTTGCAAGATCTCACAGGAAAAATCAAGGGTAAAAATGTTATAGCATTAGGAGGGGTGGTGCCGGAGAAATTTAGCATTCTGCAAGAGTGCGGATTTGCCGGAGCGGCAATGCTCGGATGCGTATGGAAAGACATAGACACTTTTCTGAAAAAGATTAACAATCATTTAAATTACTAAAATAATATGTTACAATATATAACATCAACGTCCTCTCCTGTTCCTGTTGTGGAGCAAGTGCGCCAGGTTCTTGACGGCGGATGCCGATGGATACAGGTACGCATGAAAGACGCAACGGATGAAGAGATAGCTGAAGCAATAAAAGAGATTAAGCCGATGTGCCTTGAAAAAGAGGCATTCCTGATCCTCAACGACCGGGTGGAGCTCGCTAAGACACTTGATGTCGGAGGCGTGCATATAGGTAAGACCGACATGCTTCCATCTCAGGCAAGACTTATCCTCGGGCCCGCAGCAGTAATCGGAGTCACAGCAAACACCATTGATGACATAATGGCTGTCCGTGCTCTTGATATCGACTATATCGGTATAGGTCCCTACCGCTTCACTGAAACCAAAAAGAATCTTGCACCCATGTTGGGATTGGAAGGCATACGGGAAATCTGCAAAGACATGCAGGCACAGGAAATCAACATAGCCACGGTTGCGGTAGGAGGCATCCGCACTGAAGATGTTATTCCATTGATGGAAACCGGGGTCAACGGCTTGGCAGTGAGCGGGGCGATAGCATTCGCTCCCGACATTAAAGCTGCAACCGAAGAGTTTATAAGCCTTCTCTCACAATATGATAAGTAAGATCTACATTAGACAACAATAACATGCAAGATATCTTAAAAATCGGAGACAGGAATTTCAGTTCCCGTCTCTTCGTCGGGACAGGGAAGTTTTCTTCTCCCGATATCATGCTTGAGGCAATAAAGGCATCAGAGTCGCAGATGATCACCGTGGCAATGAAACGCGTGAACATGATGAATGAAGCGACCGACGATATGCTGACGCATATTAACCGCGAACACGTGCAACTTCTGCCCAACACTTCAGGAGTGCGCAATGCTCAGGAAGCCGTGCTTGCAGCGAAGATGAGCCGAGAGATTTTCGGCACATCATTTATCAAGTTGGAAATACATCCGGATCCTAAATATCTTATGCCGGATCCTATCGAAACCCTCAAGGCTACAGAAGAATTGGCTAAAGACGGATTTACGGTGCTTCCATATATCCAGGCAGATCCCGTGCTTTGCAAGCTTATGGAAGAAGCAGGGACAGCAGCAGTGATGCCACTTGCCGCGCCGATAGGCACCAATAAGGGACTCGTGACTCGCGACCTCCTTGAAATAATAATTGAACAGAGCCGAGTCCCCGTAATCGTAGATGCAGGACTGGGTGCGCCATCACATGCTGCGGAGGCTATGGAAATGGGTGCGGATGCAGTTCTCGTAAATACAGCTATAGCTGTGGCGGGAGATCCGGTATTGATGGCAAAGGCGTTCAAGGATGCAGTTCGTGCCGGACGCGATGCCTTTAACGCCGGACTCGGTGCTGTTTCCACTTACGCCCAGGCAACAAGTCCCCTAACCTCTTTCCTTGATTGATTTCCCATAATTACCATTATAAACCCAATAACTTACTTATGAAAATAGAAAATATAGATGTCTCATCATATCCCAATTCTGAAAAGATATATGTAGAGGGTAAAATGCCGGGAGTGCGTGTCGGCATGCGTGTAATCCACCAATACCCCACGGTAAAGATTGAAGACGGTAAACGTACGGAATATCCGAACGAAGACATAACAGTATACGACACCTCCGGTCCATACACGGATCCGAACATAGAAATCGACATAAATAAAGGTCTTCCCCGCTTCCGAGAGCAATGGGTGAACGAACGCAATGATACGGAAATTCTCCCTGACATTACGAGCGATTACGGACGTATGCGACGTGACGACAAATCTCTGGATTCACTCAGGTTTCCGGTTGAACATAAACCTCGTAAAGCCAAAGATGGCGCACGCGTAACCCAGATGCATTATGCCCGCAAAGGAATCGTAACTCCGGAAATGGAATACGTGGCAATAAGAGAAAACCTCGATAATGAAAAACGAGGAATAAAAACCCATATCACACCCGAGTTTGTTCGTGACGAAATTGCGTCAGGAAGGGCAATAATAGCAGCAAATATCAACCATCCGGAGGCAGAACCTATGGTGATAGGATCAGCATTCAGCGTGAAACTCAACACCAATATAGGAAACTCCGCGCTTTCTTCAGGAATAGAAGAAGAGATAGCCAAAGCAGTATGGAGCTGTTATTGGGGAGGCGATACACTTATGGACCTGTCAACCGGTGACAATATCCACGAGACACGCGAATGGATAATCCGCAACTGTCCTGTGCCCATGGGAACGGTACCCATCTATCAGGCTCTCGAAAAAGTAAACGGAGATGTCAGGAAACTGACATGGGAAATCTATCGCGACACACTGATCGAACAATGCGAACAGGGCGTTGACTATTTCACCATTCATGCCGGAGTTCTCCGCGAACATGCACAGCTTGTGGAACAGCGTCTGACAGGCTGCGTGTCACGCGGTGGATCTATAATGACACAATGGTGCGTGCTTCACGATTCAGAGAGTTTCCTTTACACCCATTTTGATGAGATATGCGAAATCCTCAACAAATATGACGTTGCGGTCTCTCTCGGAGACGGCATGCGCCCCGGATCAACACATGATGCAAATGACCGCGCACAGTTCCTTGAACTTGAGGTGCTTGGAGAACTAACAAAGAAAGCATGGGAACATGATGTTCAAGTGCTTGTAGAAGGTCCCGGACATGTGCCCATGCATAAGATAAAGGAGAATATGGACAAACAGAAGGAAGTCTGTGCCGAAGCTCCTTTCTATACGTTAGGCCCGCTGACCACAGACATAGCCCCCGCCTACGACCATATCACTTCCGCAATCGGCGCTGCTATCATTTCCAACCTTGGAACAGCGATGATATGCTACGTGACCCCTAAAGAACACCTGTCACTTCCTACCCTTGAAGACGTTCGCGAAGGAGTCATAACCTACAAGATTGCGGCGCATGCAGCCGATCTTGCCAAAGGATTCCCCGGTGCGAACGTGCGCGACGACGCGCTCAGCAAAGCTCGTTACGATTTCCGTTGGAAAGATCAGTTCAATTTATCATTAGACCCTGAAAAGGCTAAGAAATACTATCTCGAATCAAGGAGAAACGCTCCGGATGCCGATGACCGTTTCTGCACGATGTGCGGACCAAACTTCTGCGCGATGCGCATCTCCCAGAATATAGAATCGGAATGCAAGAAATAGTATTCAAAAACGATCCGTCAAAAGACGCCGTTTTCGGTCATGGTTTCGCAGATGAAATCGGTGTCTATGACTGGAACGAAACTGTCAGCATTGTAGAAAACGCCACAGAGGGTGACGTGCGCCGTGTGCTTGCCAAAGCTCGCCGAAACGTCAAACCCCTTACGCCCGAAGAGTTCGCAATACTCATATCTCCTGCTGCAGATCCTTTTCTTGAAGAGATGGCACAGCTCAGCCGGCATTTCACGCTTGAACGGTTCGGAAAGACAATCTCATTGTATATTCCGATGTATGTATCCAATGCGTGTACCAATAAATGCGTTTATTGCGGCTTCAACCATGACAATCCCTTCAACCGCACCACTTTGACAATGGATCAAGTTGAAGAAGAGTGTAAGGCAATAAAAAAGCTCGGACCATTTGAAAACCTTCTGATTGTCTCGGGAGAATACCCGTCACTTTGTGGCGTTGAGTATCTTGAAAACGTATTACGCCGATGCCGTCCACATTTCCACAACCTCACTATTGAGGTTCAACCGATGAAAGCGGCTGATTATTATCGCCTGACCAAATCGGGGTTGAACGGAGTTGTTTGTTTTCAGGAAACATATCACCGGGAGGCATACAGGACCTATCACCCCAAAGGTATGAAGAGCCACTTTGAATGGAGACTTAACGGATTTGACCGTATGGGGGAAGCAGGAGTCCACAAAATTGGAATGGGAGTACTGTTGGGTCTTGAAGACTGGCGTGCAGACACAGTCATGATGGCACGGCATCTGCGCTACCTTCAAAAACGCTATTGGCGCTCCAGATTTTCGGTAAATTTCCCTCGTATGAGACCGTCAGAGAGTGGATACCAACCAAAAGTTGTGATCAACGACCGAGAACTCGCCCGTCTCACTTTCGCTTTCCGAATATTCGACCATGACATAGACATATCGTTCTCCACTCGTGAAGCGCCTGAGTATCGTGACAACATTATGCGTCTCGGCGTAACATCCATGAGTGCCGGAAGCCAGACCGAACCGGGAGGGTACGCCACATC